>NZ_JBTNDH010000041.1:0-28620 GCF_054511095.1 Arthrobacter sp. TMN-49
GCCAGGATGCCTACAGCGATGTCCGCCCGATCCGAAAACGACAACGCCCTACGCCCCACCAGCAACTCCTCTATTCAACCAACTTGTTGCTTCGAGGGTATGACACCGCCCCATCCTGGGCATGTCTAGAGTCATCGACGGCCAGCGGATGCCGCTTCACGAGTTGAGTACCGGGTTTTTTGACCAGCTAAGCCAACTCGCAGAAGACAAGGCGGAAAGTGTTGAGCTGAAGCTGGAAGTCTCGCGAATCTTGAAGACCGATGAGCGGATCAGCAGGATCTAATTCAGATGGCTGTTCGCACGCGTCAACTCAACGATCACCTCGGTGGCCCCTTGACCGGCCCGCCGCGAAGATCTTCCGCCGCCGCGGCTGGAACACGAAGATCTGCGCGGAATCCCGATGGCCACCTCCGTCGCCCGTCTCACCGCTCACAGTGGCGCTAGGTAACTATTGAAAACCACAATAGACGACGACGTCCCCCTCACCTCTGGCGGCGCCATCGACTACTGACTTAAAGCCGGCACTCCCCCAAACCCGCGGCTGGGTAGCGGCCTTACCGGCATCAACCGCCCAAGGATGGACCCTGTGACCGGCGATGACGCCACCGTAGTCTTCGCCGACGGCGACCACCCAAACACGCACCAGCCGTTAGGCCACCAGCGTGGCCCACCGCAGCGGCGAGAGGGACCAGCTCGTTGCCGTTACCGGATACGGCCTGATTTCAAGTCGCCCAAATTCAAGGCCAGAAGGAAGTCGTACGCCTAGTAGAAGTGCGCGAGGGGATTTCATTGCCGTTTTAGGTCAAGAGGAATAGCCCGTGGGCGCACTCTTCCCCGCTACCTGAAAATAGCTATTGGGTTTAGCCACAAAGCTGGACCCGTGATGCTGGCGTCGTCAGCGGAAACGTCCATACCCATGGCTTTGGCTGGCTCCACGAAGCCTCCAACCGATTCTTTGAGAGTGTTTATCTCCAGAGGTGTAGCCGACACATCGTGAGTCAGCCTGAGCGTCGGAAGCTCTTCGCCGTCAGTCAAGATCTGGTCCACCTGTGCGACGACCGTATACTCACCACCCAAACGGCCCGTCTTTCCGATAAGCCACTCGGCCGATATGGGCATTGCCACCGCGGGGCCTTTTTCGCCTACGGGGCGCGCGATGAAAATAGTCTCACCTGCGCCTCCCTCATCGTTGTCTCCGAGGAGCATTTTCATGCTACGTTCCGCTTCCTTAGTACTTTTAAGTTCTTCACCTTTCTGACTGAAAATATGGCCCTGAGATTTCGCCTTATCCGAAAACCAGAGATACAATCTAAATAGTGTCTGAATTGGCACAACCTCTAAGGTTGCTCGAAATTCAACCGTATGCCCTGGCTGGACGCCTTCTAGCGCTTTTGGCCCCCATCCCTGGAATGTCCCAAGCGCCTTTCCGTCAACAAGTGTCTGATACCACAATTCAAAAACAGAAAAACGGGTACGTGTACGTACTATTTCCTCAGCTAATGCAGATGTTGATTTCTTAGATCCTTCGATATTAGCCCCTTGAAACCCCAAGCCGCCACCAAACCCTCCTTCACGAGCAGAGTTCACTTTAGCAACGACTTCATCGATTTTCCCTGATTCAACAGCAGACAAGGAATTTATTACCGTCTCGTCGTTGAGATAAAAAAACCCTCGATGAATCTTCTTGGATGGGGACCTATAAATAGCCATTATGCTCCTTAGTCTCGGTCTAGATTTATAGCTCTTATAGTAATACCATGAATATGCGCGGGAGGCGTCTCGTCATTCTGCAGTGTGACCTCTTCTCGATCGGCAGTTGCTCCTACCTGATGAGGGAACTGGTGGTACGTATGGCTCCTGATAGACGCGTCCAGATCAGATACCGCCGAAGTTCGACGACGGCTCGGCAAGTGGCGCCGGAAGTTTCACAAACGGCCGAAATGGTTCCCAATCCGATTTGACGAATAAGTCGCTATCAGGACTATCCACAAAACACGATCATTGGCAATCATGAAACCTACAACCACCATGGTTTGTGGCGGCTTGAGAACCGATTTTGGACCGCCCGATTCTCGTCAGTCTCACTGTCAAGTATGACTGCTCAACCTCCACGGACTCCCGTACCCTAGCCTCGAACTTTCATGAGGCGTGATTTCTGGTGGATCAGGGCTGACTGTCTGCCTGACGGTTCTTATTGTGGCGTTTGGGTGTGACATTTTTCCCGCTGGCCTGGTGGCGGTTGTCGGTGACGGGTTCCACGACGGTCACGGCAATACGGGTGCTTTCTGGATCAGTGGCGGATAGGTGGCAGCTGCGCTTATGGTGGGCTCAGTGCCGCAACACGTTTCATGCCCTTGAGCAGTAGCTGCACGTCCGGCGCACTCGAGGCCAGATGCAAGATTGTTTGGCGGGCGTGAGTGGCGATTTTCCCGCCGATTTCAAACAACCGGGCCCGGAGTTTCTTGGGTTCCCAGCGTCTGGCCTTCGTATCTTTGAAGCCGATCATTTGGGTCCAGGCCATGATCTCGGCGGCGAGCATGACCAGATGGCACCAGAGCGCGTTGCCAGCGAATGCGTGGAAAGGTAGGTTCGCCAGGCCAGTGTCCTTGGCGTTACGGATCCTATCTTCACACCGCGCACGGAGCCGGTGGCGGACCTCCAAAGTAGCCAGCTGACCCTTTTTCTGGTTCGTCGCGATCGCTGTGTACCGCATCCCGTCGATATCGGTGATGCGTAGCTGCGCACCCACATGCGGGACTTCCTTGCGAACAATGACCCGCATGCCTGGTGGCCAGGAGGACAAATCCAGCATGCCGGTGATGTCGGCGACCCAGGCACCATCGCGCTCAAAGCCGTCACTGTCGTATGCCTTGCTCCACCCGCTTTTGGGGACCAGCGGCAGGACATCGGCCACGGCACCGTGGATGGGGAACCCGACCGAGTAGGAGAAATTCCTGTGTTTGGCAGTCAACCAATCCAGAAACCCGGGCGTGCCACCGGCAGAGTCCGTGCGGATCATGATTTTCCGCCCTGACCGGTACCCGTCGGGTAACTGTTTGACGGAGTCCTTCACCACCTGGATGTGGTCCGATGCTGTGTTGGAACCAGCGTTGCCGGGGCGCAGCAAGGTGGCGAGGGGCTCCCCGGTGCCCAGAACTCCGTGGTCAATGAAGGAACACAAGGGGTGAAAGCCGAAGCCCTTCTTCCACGTCGGGCGGGCGTCTTCCTTCTCAGAGTGAGAATTCAGCAGGGAAGCATCCAAGTCGATGACCAAAGGGTTCTCGGCACTGACACCGTGCAGAGGCGAGTTCTCACCGGCCTGCGCCCACACATGCGTACGGGCCGCGGCCCGTACGGTGTTGATAGCCGCCAACACCTTGGCAGGTCTTACTCGTGACAGTGTGGTGAACAGCCTACTGATCGTAGGATCAGATGCCACCAGCCCGAACACTTCAGGCTGGTTACGGAGCCGATCCACATCCGAAACACAATCCCCACCCGTCGCCAACGACAGCGCCAGATCGGTGAGGATCTTGCCCGGATCATGGGTAGCGAACGGTTTACGCCAAGGCTCCAACGCCTCCGATAAACCAGTGCCAAGACCAGCACCCTTCACCATCGAGGTCAGGATCGCACCACCGCCCTGAGACACGACACCGTCACCTGTGGCATCAACTCGAACAGACGGATAAAACCGGTAAAGTAGTTCACCTGCAAGGTGCTCCTGAAACTGTGTAGAAAATGCTGTGTAGTAACTACATTTTCCCACGTCAGAGGCACCTTTCAGGCTTTAATGACATCGCACGGTCATACCCTCATGAAAGGCCGAGGCTAGCGCGGGAAACCTCTCCCAGGGCGCCAGAAGTGAAGATGCCCATCGCCGTGAAGCTCGATTCTAATAGGATTGGCGAGGCAACCTCCGGCGTCATTGGTCACTCTATTCGCAGGATTACTGAGGACGCCGGCCCCTCCACCGCCAGGAGTTGCGGTGCCGTCCTGTCCTGGATGTTCAAGATGCCCTGCGCCATGACGCGGTCACCGCTAACCCGGTGATTGGGAAATCTATCCCCCGGGCCCGGAGAGCCAAGCCCAAGGCCATCGACGCAGAGCACTATCCGGATCTGAGAGCAAGACTCATCGTCTGGGCTCCCTCGGCCGGCCGCGCTCACAGGAACTACACGAAACAGTGGACGCCATCGTCGCGCTGGGTGTTCGCCCGGGTGAGCACTTCTCGCTGTTGTGGGACGACCTCGACCTGGACGCCAACCCGCCCACCATGTTCGTCCACACCGCCGTCACCAGAACCTCGGCCGACGGAGTCAGGCCCCAAGAGCATCCCACGGCCAAACACGATGTTCGCCACCTCACGGTTCCTGATTTCTTAGTGGCGCAGCTTCGTGAACGCCGCCTCCGCCAAACGGATTCAGGTGCGCCCAACCCGCTGGACCTGATTTTTCCGTCCGCCACCGGTATCATGCTGGATGCCAACGATGTCGGCGAGCTCTGACGGATAGTTTCGGATTCAATTAGCTATTACTGGGTCACGTTGAAGACTTTCCGGAAAGCCAATGCAACGCTCATCGCTAGGAGCGTGAACCCCGAAGCAGTCACCCACCAGGCCGGCCACTCCAAGGTGTCCATGACCCGGGATCACTACATTGAAGAATGCCTCGGGGCGTTGGATCTGCGGTCTGTCGTTGATGCATTCAAGCCACCAGAAGAGTCTCGGCAGGTTCGACTGCCGGAGGCTGAACCGGAGGGGTCTCGACAAGCTCGACCACCGTCTAAAGGATGAGTTAAGGGTGCGTTAAGCAAGAATGGCCCCTATCAGGGGCCATTCAAACCACTTAATCTTGGTCTCGACAAGCTCGACCAGCGGCACAATCCGCATATTTTGGGCCCCCTATCAGATTCGAACTGATGACCCCCGCTGTCGCCTCCATCGTCCAATTCGACTTGTCAAAAGTCGCTTCTGGCGCTTGACGGTGTGAGGGGCGCATAACAATGGATGGTACTGAAGAGTCGGCAATTGTCGCCCAATTTAATGAGTTTCTAATGAGTCGGTTACATCCACCCACGGCTTTGGATCAATGAGTTGTAAATCCATCCACTTTCGAAATCAAGGAGAGGTAGCGACCCAAAATCTCCCCGCTAACTCTCCCCACTGGGCTGGCTCCTAGGCCCCGGCGTCGACCTAGGTGAAGTTCATAGATAGTCCCATCCATAGAGATTGAGAACAAGTACGCTTCGTGATAGCGCTGAACACGCCACAGCGATCGCACCTCCGGGACTGGGATGGGTATCGTGCCAGTGCCGTCAACGACGAGATGTGAAGCGCCAGTAGCCGAAGAATGAACCGACCCCGACTTCTGCGGCACGTAGCGCCGGACCTACACCGTGTTCACCCCTTCCATGGCCACCGATGCCGGCAGACCAAGCGAACCCATCGGAACCGCCTCACTTTCGATCCGCTTGAAGCTTCCTGTGCGCAGACATAATAGTGACCGGCGAGGTGCAGAGTCATGGCGCACTCCTCACTCGGGCGAGTCGGCAGTGAAGTTAGCAGACTCACCCCCGGATGAACCAGCGAATCACGTAAGTTCGGCCAGCTTTGCGGCAATACTCGCCTTTGCGGTAACGACTGCTTGTTCTCTCTCAACTTTCAAGCACTCCTCGATCCTGAGCTGTTCACTAACCGCTATATCGGCTTGCCTGAAAACATCTGTTAGATTTTCAGCGCTTAGAATCGGCATGAGGCCTAATTTCTTTGCTTCAAGAGTCCCGTAGCATTGCTGGATCAGTTCGTGGCCAATAATTATGTCTCTGAGAGAATTACGGTCATCAAAGAAGGCGTCCGGTGTCCGTTCACCGAACCGAAGCCCGAAAACCTCATCTTGGATCGTAACCAATAGCTGCTCCTTGGTTTCACCGAAGCCGTCTTCCGACCACTCAATGTCCTCAACCCAGGCCGGAAGATTGCCACGAAAAGCTTTGAATTTCTCCGCAAAATCTAATCGCTTTTCCTTAACGACTCGGTTTTGTTCGTTTGCCGCTTCTAGCTTTTTCCTAACAGCGACATGTGTCTTGTCTAGAGCCGACGCCAGAGTGACAACATCAGCAGAGAAATCGCCCTGACCTTCGATGGCCTTCAGCATTTCGACCGTCCCATCGTCAAAGACTGTCCACCACAGGTCCTGGCCGCCAGCAGGCAACAATTCGCCCAGCGTCCGTGCCCATAGACGGTACCCATCCTCATCGGGCACATCGACGACGCGAAACACCGCACGGATTCTTCCGTTGCTTAGGTCTACCGTCATACATTCCCTAATGCGGGCAGGCCGATCCTCCAGTCGTACTTTTCGCTGCGCGACTGCCGCCCGAAGTCGGCGATTCGGCGTCCAAGATTCTGCCGCTCGCTCGTATTCTACGATCCACTCGAATGCGAATGTCAGCACCCTATCGGCGTCCTCCGCGTCTAGTATGTCCCCCCGCTCGCCTATGGCGGCCATAAACCATTCCGCCTCGGCAGCGTTCGGGGCAAACGCTGCCGACTTCAAGACGGCCTGAACACTGCCCAATTGCTTCTTTAGATAGTCATAGCCTTTTCGGTCCAAGACCTCGCTGCTATTAGGGGACAGATGATGCGCGTGGCTGCCAGCTAGTCTGCTCCACCTTTGCAACGCCTCCTGATAAGCCGCCTTAGACTTGTCGACGCAGGAACGATAGTCCCCCAGACCCCTTGATCTCTCTGCCTCCCGCAGATACTCACGAAGATCCGCGTCTCTGATCGCGTCTGACAGTACCATCCGCCGAATGTCCATTCCGAACTGAGCTGCGACAAGACCCGACACGTACGTGTCCGCAGCACTCGCCCAGAGCGGAACCTGCTCACTGTCCGGTTCCAGCCCTTCATGCTGCGATGCGTTTCGGGCGCGGCGCAAATGCTTAATGTCAGGGAGAACGGTCGGTCTCCAAGCGGGTCCGAAGTCTTGAACCAGGCGACTAACAAGATCGTCAAGTTTCCCGTTTGAGGGAACCGGAACCCCGCGGGTGACGGCAACCATGGAGCTGGCTCGCTCGACAGTTGCATCCAAGGCAACGATTGCGGCACCCCGCCGATACTTGCTTGCACCCTTGGCACGTGACAGTGCATCTTCAAGGGCAATACGGAGGGATACGAGCTGCTCGACTTCATGTGGAGTCAATGGATTCATTGTCCTATTGTGCCCCGAACTTCGCAGCCGAGTCGGAATCATTGTTGGCTGCGGCGCGGTATGTTGAAAGCATCGGAGCGGATAGCACTGCCTGCATCGCAGCCAGGCTTGGTGACGGTCCTGAGGTTGCGTAAGGCATAGGCCAACGTAGTATGGATGTAAGAGCTGATGGACTAGTGAGCTTCGGCCTCCCCTTCAGACAATTGAATTCAGGAAGGACCCGTTACATCGGCGGGTCCTTCCTTTATTCCCTAATTCCTGCATCGGGTTTCGCGGTCGACGCCCGGATTAGTCACTGTCATGGCCGTCTTTTAGTAGATCGTTGATCCGTTCGAGCACCCTTGGCGCGGAACGGAAGCAACCGTCTTTTGTGCAACTTTGGGAGCCCGGAGGATTGCTTGTCCTACATGACAGACACATCCATTCTGGTGAAGCTTGATTTTTCTCAGTGACAAGGATGGCCAGTAAGTCACTCTTGCAATGTTTGGCTGCGCTGTTTATTGCTGCCAACCGCACGTTGCCGTCAGGGTCATGCAGAAGGAGCCGATGCTGGCCTGTCAGATGTCCATCGTCAGAGCTGGAACATAAATCTGCTGCAACGATCCTGAGCACTGGATCCGTACTTCCAATCCACGATTGCGGCTCTGGACCGTCAACGTTGCTACACAGAGTGTGAGCCCCTATTCTAAGATGTTCCGGGCTGCTGACTAGTTCAGGGAGAAGCTCCCGGAGCATCAACGCTGCTTTCTCTGCTATGGGCACATCCCACAATGCCCCAGCGACGAACCAAGCGTGCACCTTCCCCCATTTCATCATCTTCCGGAGGAGTTCGACGGCTGCGTCGACATCGGCAATGTTAGACCAGTTAGGCTCTTGCCGACCTTGAGCGTTGTCGAAAAGTGCGTAATATGGATCCGAGCTCTCGACCGCTTCCATGCGGTCGATTGTAAGCTGAGCCTGAGCGGCAATTACTTTGGAGTCGAACTCAAATAGTGATTCGGTGAGGTTTATGACGTCCGGAATATCGTCAACTTTCTGAAAAATTGACAAACTACTTGCGTCATTCATGCTGAGCGTCTCCAACAAGTCGGCCAGCTCATCGACGCGGACTTGCTGCGGGTAGGTCAGTTCCGCGGCTTGGCGACTAGCAAGGAATCGCAGCATCACTAATTCAGAATCCCTGCCAAGGTCGCGGAATAGATCGAACTTTGTCCAGTCCCGCGGGCTCCCCTCTGCCTCTTCTGCCTCGGACTGCAGGCCGGCTTTAACCAAAATGTCCCGTAACTCATCCCTCAAACCGTGAGGTCCCTGTTTCGCCCGCTGGAGCACTAATCCGGTTGCTGACGGAACTACGCCGGTCAATATTTGTGCCGCAGCAACCTGAACTTGATGCAGTTCTCGGTCAACCAATAAATCTCTAAGTTGAAATTTTCCGGATTTCTTCTCTACAGGGAGGCGCGGGAGACTTTCTATTGATAGAAATTCCAACAAAGATTGTGGCTCATTCTGCAGTTCTCTCCGGGTGTAGAATTTGAGATCCAATTGTGCCCGCACGAGCTTCTGCCTCTGCCTCTGCCGATCGTACGAGCGAACCGCGGCTTCGATATCAAGTCGAATGTCCGGGGTAATCGGCAAGTGGAGTAATTGAGCCCAGCTTTCCCAAGCCAAAGGATCCGCTGTAAGAAGATCTTCGATGAGCCGATCAGAAATTGATCTCACAGTGGACAGGCCCATTTCTGCCCCTTCCCGATAAGCCCGTACGGCAGCATAAAGCACAGCTCGCTCGCCGCTCTGACCGGCAATTGCGCCAAGGGCCTCTGCTGCACCCGAGTTTAATCCCGCGGCAAGAATCAATGGCTCAAACTGGCCGGAACATATGCGTGCATGCACCCAATCGTTTATATTCTCAATATCCGTTATTGCGCAAAGAGCATCCCCTATCTCTGCAAATAGGGAAACTCTAGCGGCAATTGTTTCTGACGCGCCAGACTTTACGAAGATCCCATTTTCATCGAAGAAGCGAATTGCATCACGAGCAGCCACTTCGGCGGTCCCTCCGCCAAAATCCCAATGGGCGCCAACCTCTCTAGCAACGATGGGAAGCAACACGACAAATTTGATGGACCCATTTGCCTCCAGAATTGCTGATGCTTCCACGGCGAACGCGTGCATCGCTGCCGTCCCTAAGTACGACGGGCCAAGCGGGCCTATTGGGCTCTCCTCGTATCTAGTGAGTTCGTGCCTCGAAACTGCTTCGCGAACAACTTCGGCAAGCACACGGGCACGGCCAATAGGCAGCGTGTCTAGGTCCTTCTCACCAGCCAGCAATGCGAGCAAAACTGGCAGTAGAGGTGTTTCAGTAAGTGTTGGATCCTTGGCAAGCGCCTTTTGGACCCAGGCCACTCTTTCTTTCACCCAATCGGCTGTGTCACCGGAATTGACACTGCAAGCTCGTTGTAATTCTGAATGCCGGAGTATCGCCTGCACGATTCGTTTGCTTTGCTTGGGGGCGCACAACCTGAGCGGCTGCCATCCAAGGGTTGCCGCATGCCCGTACGCGACATCACGGGTAGACAACAGTGCGTCCACATCAGAAGAGACATCCGCCATCATCTCATCAATTTGACTTACGACCATGGGCCTCCTGTCGTATGTCTCATCAAGTGAGTCAAGTAGGAGTACAATCCCACCTAACGTCAAGCGTTTTTCTAACTCTGCTCGGATCAGACTTCTATCTGCGAAGGCGGAATCCCGAACGGCTATGTTCAGTAGTCTGTCCTGAAAACTACCAGCATTCCCCAATGCGTCCACCTCTTTGAGGGAGACGCAGAGAGGCAATGGGGCACCTGGTAAATTGCAAAGCTGAGCCGCAAGTATGCGTATCGCAGTTGTCTTTCCCCCGCCGGGAAGCCCTGTCAAAATGACACGTCCACGGCGTAAGAATGCCCAGACGAGAGACGCGTCAGAGCTTGACTCTTCTAGACCGGTGCCAACTTGCACGTCGGCATCAGACTCTTCCAACAGCAGCGGAGGCAGCTGAGCGCCAAGGCCGCGAAGATCAAGAAATGACCCTAACCGAACCAGACGCTGCTTGTATCGCCCGATCGCAGCGTTAATGCGCTCAATTTCAGCCGCTGGGGACTGGCCGCTGGAAGAGACGTCCACGCCAGCGCCCCGCAGCTCCTCTAGCCAACCTTCTAAGAGGTATCCACCTCGAAGCCGTGCCACATGACCAGCTGCTGATATGAGGGCCTTCCAAGCTTCTCGTCCTGCCGCGGCTGTGCCATCACCGACCAACGGCCGTATGTACTGTATAGCCACCTGTGCCCCGTGGTGGTAGGTCTCCTCGACTGCCAGTTCACATATGACGCCGCGATTGAAGATTGTATGCTTCTGCTCAGGCGTAAGGGCTTCTAGAAGGCCGTCGAGGTAAGAGAACGCCTCTGACTCGCCCTTCGTGGGGGGCCCAGGCAAATCTAGCTGCTGGCGCCTGAGTACTTGCTGTATGTCTCGTATGGTTCCGCTCAGGTTCCCACCCACGATTACAAGCCGACAATTTTCAGGCACTGCAGAGCTTTGAGCTGCCTCTATCCACTGGGCTACCGCCTTATTAAACGACGTTCCCTTCTTGAGCGTGCGTTTGGCTTGGATGAGTGCCGTCCACCCAGACTTAAAACTGACTTTAATGTCGTCAAGGGCATCTTCTGTCTCGATAGCGACTGACACCACCTGCGCGTCAGCATCTGCAATGCCAAAACCTTCCAACGGATTGCCTGAGAGACCACAAGCCACGGCATAGGCGACCACACCTCGACGATACTCAACGCCTCCGTCGCCTGAGGAACCAGCAATACTGCCTCGGCCTGCAAATGAATCAGTCGTTTTTGTCATGTGAGTTCGTCCTACCTAGAATTCAGGACCGCTTACAACAGAGCGGGCACCGCAATTCTATCGATGACACTGCTCGCGGCGGCCAGTAAACACCAGAGGCTATCTCTGAAGAGTCAGCCGGCGAAGACCCGGCCGAATCTAATGAGTTTTTAATGAGTCCGTTCAATACGGTGCACCACAGAGTCATGGCTTCCACAGCAAAACCGCAGGTCAGGGGCCACCACCCCACCCTAAACTGCACCTTCGAACCGACGACCGTTATGTTCGAACGCCATCGCCCTTTAAATGCGAAATGACGGGGTGAAAACCCACCCCGCCACTGCGAAAAACCCCGTAAATCCGGGCTTTTTGGCCCTCCAAAACTCGTGGGGCCCCCTATCAGATTCGAACTGATGACCCCCGCTTTACAAGAGCGGTGCTCTGGCCAGCTGAGCTAAGGAGGCAAACGCAATCAAGCGCTAGACAAGGCTACCCTAGGAGTCGCCAAAACTAAAAACCGGCTTCCCTCCGCAAAATAGTGCGGTGGAAAGCCGGTTTCTACGGGAAAGAAAGACTACTTCTTGGCTGCCAAGGTCTTGGCTAGGAAGTCGTCAAAGCTTTGCGGCGACTGCCACTGCACGCCGTCCATGAACACCGTGGGCGTCCCCGTGACGCCGTGAACAGAGGCCAGCTCGGTCGTGTTGGCCACGAACGGACGGAAGTTCTTGCCATCGACGCAGGAACTAATGTCCTTAGCCCCCACCTCGGTGGCGTACGCCTTCAGCGCGGCGTTATCCAGGCCCTTGCTGTTTTCGGCAGGCTGGTTGACGAACAAGATATCCAAGAACGCCTGGAACTTTTCAGGTGATGTATCGGCGACACAGGCTGCGGCAGCGCCTGCGCGTGAGGAGTAGTTGGTGCCGGCGGAGAATCGGTCCAGGAAGCCCAGTGAACGGTACTCAACAGTCACCTTGCCTTCGCTGGCCAGGCTCTTGAGCTCCGGGCCAAACTTCTTCTCAAAATCGCCACAGAACGGGCACATGAAGTCTAGGTAGATAACAGTCTGGATCGGCTTGCCGGCGCCCGTGGCGCGGATGCCAATCTTTTCCAGGTCAAAAGCCTTCTTCGGCGCAGCCGTGGGAGGCGCGCCCAGGTCATCAATATTCACAGTGGTTTCGGTGGTCGTCGGCTTGATAACAGCGCCGTCCTTGCCGAGGGTGATGCCACCGTGGGAGTTCATGTTCGCCGGCACCGGACCGCTCGACGCCACAGGCTCGTTGGCCTTATTGGTCTGAAAAATTACCAGCACAATGATGACAACAATGGCCACGGCGGCCACCAAAACGCCACCACGTATCAGCCAGCCTTTGCGCTTTTCCTTCTTCAGCTGGGCATCACGAATAGTCTTTGCCTGCTCGCGAGCTTGAGCTGTGCGCTCAGCCTTGGACAACCGTGGATCATTTTTAGGGCTCATAGTTCCTCAAGTCTTTGGGCACAGAAAAGTGCCGTACTTCGGCGTGTTCTTGATTATCCTAGGTGAGAAACCTTGGAGAACGCTCTCAAGGTAACAGGGCCGCACAATTTACCACTCCTCCCGCAGTGCACGGGGCCAACCGGCTAAGCTGACACAAACCCTAGTCACAACCACGGGAGCAACAGATGCCTGACAGTACGCCGGCGAAACAGCCGCTCCACCAGGGCGGTTCTGACTTCATAGTGGTCTCCAACCGCTTGCCGGTGGACAGGATTTCCACTGAAGATTCCGACGCCGGATGGAGACGCGCGCCCGGCGGCCTAGTCACAGCCCTGGCGCCAGTGATGGCAACACGCGACGGCGCCTGGGTGGGTTGGCACGGTGCCGCCGACGAAATACTGGAGCCTTTCCACCACGAATCCATGGACTTGATCCCCGTACCGCTATCCAGCGATGAGGTGGAGCTGTACTACGAAGGATTCTCCAATTCCACGTTGTGGCCGCTCTATCACGACGTCATTGCGCCTCCGGAGTTTCACCGAACCTGGTGGGACTCCTACCAACTCGTGAACCAACGGTTCGCCAACGCCGCAGCCAAGGCTGCCGCCCCCAACGCCACAGTCTGGGTGCAGGACTACCAGCTGCAGCTGGTGCCGCAATTCCTGCGCGCCCTCCGCCCCGATCTTCGCATCGGGTTCTTCAACCACATCCCCTTCCCCTCCCCCGAGATCTTCGCCCAAATGCCGTGGCGGAAGGCCATCCTGGAAGGGTTGCTGGGCGCAGACCTCATAGGCTTCCAACGCCCCAATGACACAGCCAACTTCCTGCGCTCAGCCAGGCGCTTCCTGGGCGCCGGCGTCCAGGCCAAACAAGTCCACGTCAGGGGCGCCGACGGCCACATCAGCCACATCGCCCGGGCGGAACCCTTCCCCATCTCCATCGATGTGGGCCGAATTCAGGAACTCGCGGCCCGCCCCGACATCATTGCCCGCTCCCGCCAAATCAGGGAGGATCTGGGCAACCCGAAAACCATCCTGCTGGGCGTGGACAGGCTCGACTACACCAAGGGCATCACGCACCGGCTCAAGGCCTATGGCGAGCTGCTCCTCGACGACGTGGTCAAGGTGGAGGACGCCTCCCTGATTCAGGTGGCCAGCCCCAGCCGCGAGCGCGTGGAAACCTACAAGCAGTTGCGTGAAGATGTTGAGGGCATGGTGGGCCGGATCAACGGCCAGTTCGACACCATCCAAAACACCGCCATCCGCTACCTGCATCACAGCTACCCCGTCGAAGAAATGGTGGCTCTCTACCTTGCCGCCGACGTCATGCTGGTCACCGCCCTGCGCGACGGGATGAACCTGGTGGCCAAGGAGTACGTGGCCGCCCGCACCAGCAACACTGGCGCCCTGGTATTGAGCGAATTCACCGGTGCCGCCGATCAGCTCAAACAAGCACTCCTTGTTAACCCGCACGACATCGACGGGCTCAAATCCACCATCGTGCGGGCCATCAACCTGCCGCGGACCGAGTCCATGCGCCGCATGCGGGTCATGCGCAAGCAAATCCTCTCCCACGACGTCCAACGCTGGAGCGAGGACTTCCTGAACACCCTGGCGCAGAAGGCGGTCCGCGATGACGGCTGAACTACCGGCGGAACTTCGCACAGCAGTCATCGCGTTGGCACAAACACCTCACCTGCTGGTGGCCCTGGACTTTGACGGCACCCTGGCCCCCATCGTTGACCGTGCCGAGGACGCCCGTCCCCTCCCCCGTGCCGCAGCCGCCCTGGCAGCCTTGGCCGCCTTGGAAGGTACGACGACGGCGCTTGTGTCGGGGCGGGCCCTGGCCAGTTTGCGTGTGGTCGCCACGCCTCCGGCTGCAACACTGTTGGTGGGCAGCCATGGGGCAGAGGTCTACCTCGGTCCTAGCTCGGCTGAGCTAAAACCCTCCGGTCGCCAATACACTGCCCTACTTGAGGCGCGCGCAGTTGTTGCGCGGGCTGTCGCGCTGTACCCCGGCACGCACGCCGAACAGAAACCAGCAGGCGTGGTGCTGCACTACAGACTAGCCAGCGAGACTGACGGGCGGGCCGCCGTCGAACTAGTGAGCGCCACATTGGCACCCAACCCGGATTTCACCATCACCAGCGGCAAGATGGTGCTGGAGATTTCTGTTGTCTCGGCCAACAAGGGTGAGGGCCTGGCCACGCTGCGGGCATTCACCCAGGCAACGGGAACCTTCTTTGTCGGTGACGACGTGACGGACGAACACGGATTCGAGGTGCTGCTCCCGGGAGACGTGGGCATCAAGGTGGGCGATGGCAGCACCCACGCCGAGTTCCGCATCGCGTCGCCAGTTGAACTGCCGGCAGTACTTGAGCTCCTGGTGGACGCCCGCGCCCAGAGCGGCCCGCCCCAGCCCTGACAAGCACCTTTCATGCACCGCGGCCGTGGGCCCGCGGACCAGCTGCGACTCGTGCTGTAGTTCACGTGTGGTAGGCAATTATGTGAGAAAAAGTGTGACAATCACCCAAAGTGATGTTGGTCATAGGGTAAATGTGTCATACTTCATAAGTTAGCCCGCACTGCCCCAGGCAGCTGCGGCCTGATGCACGGCAATCAACCATTCACTTGAGGATCGTTCGGCACGTACCTGCCGATGAAGGGAATTACTACTGTGGCTACAGTAACTTTTGATAACGCAACCCGCATTTACCCGGGCACCACCAAGCCCGCCGTGGACAAACTGAACATTGACATCGCCGATGGCGAGTTCTTGGTTTTGGTTGGTCCTTCCGGTTGCGGTAAGTCCACCTCCTTGCGCATGCTGGCAGGTCTGGAAGACGTCAACGCCGGCCGCATCCTGATCGGGGACCGCGACGTCACAGACGTTCCGCCCAAGGACCGCGACATCGCCATGGTCTTCCAGAACTACGCGCTGTACCCGCACATGAGCGTTGCAGACAACATGGGCTTCGCCCTGAAGATTGCCGGCATCCCCAAGGAAGAGCGCGCCAAGCGCGTCAAGGAAGCCGCAAAGCTCCTTGACCTTGAGGCCTACCTTGACCGCAAGCCGAAGGCCCTCTCCGGTGGTCAGCGTCAGCGTGTTGCCATGGGTCGCGCCATTGTGCGTAACCCGCAGGTGTTCCTCATGGATGAGCCCCTCTCCAACCTTGACGCCAAGCTGCGTGTACAGACCCGTACCCAGATTGCTTCCTTGACCCGCCGCCTGGGCGTCACCACCGTTTACGTGACCCACGACCAGGTTGAGGCCATGACCATGGGTGACCGCGTTGCAGTCCTCAAGGACGGCCTGCTGATGCAGGTTGACACACCGCGCAACCTCTACGATGCACCGCAGAACGTTTTCGTTGCCGGCTTCATCGGCTCCCCCGCCATGAATCTGCTGGAACTGCCCGTTGTTGACGGCGGTGTGAAGTTCGGTGGCTCCATTTACCCCGTGCAGAGCAGCGTCTTGGGCGAGGCGGCAGGCAACACCGTCACCGTTGGTGTCCGTCCCGAAGACCTCGAGCTGGTTGGTGCCGGTGAGGGCTTGGCTGTTGAGGCCGACGTCGTCGAAGAGCTTGGTGCCGATGCTTACGTTTACGGCCACGCCATTATCGATGGCAACGAGCGCGACATGGTGGTCCGTGTTGACGGTCGCCGCCCACCGTTGAAGGGCGACACCATCCACGTCCGCCCCCAGGTTGGCCACGTGCACCTCTTCGATGCAACCTCCGGCCTGCGTTTGGGCGACAAGGCTGTAACCCGCGACTAACGCGTGTATTAGAGCGCGGCTGCTTGTTGGACTTTTCCAGCAGGCAGCCGCGCTTCACCTTTTAAGAGAGAATTTGTATTATGACTGAGCAACCAGGCGCCAAATGGAACCACGAGCCGACGGACTTTGAGCAGATTGGCAAGTTGCCCCGGCAAAGCGCGCCGCCCGCGGCCGTGATGGGGTCGCTGAACATCACAGCTGCCAGCGCCGACCCGGGCCTGTTGGATCTGCCGTGGCACATCAAACTCGAGGAATGGCCCACAGCCAATCTGGCGGCACTGCCGCGCGGCATCTCCCGCCATGTGGTCCGTTTCGCCCACCTGGACGGTTCCGTCATAGCCATCAAGGAAACCTCCGAACATGTGGCCCGGCACGAATACCATATGCTGCGCAAACTGGCCCGCCTGGACGTGCCCTGCGTTGAGCCGGTTGCCGTCATCAGCGGCCGCACCACCCCCGGCGGCGCACCTCTAGACCCCGTGTTGGTCACCCGGCACCTGAAGTTCTCCCTGCCCTACCGCGCCTTGTTCTCGCAGAAGCTGCGCCGGGACACCCTGACCCGCCTCATCGACGCGCAGGCACTGCTGCTGGTGCGCCTGCACCTGGTGGGCTTTTACTGGGGCGACGTTTCCCTCTCCAACACCTTGTTCCGCCGCGACGCCGGCGCCTTTGCCGCGTACCTGGTGGATGCCGAGACCGGCGAGCTGTACCCGGACCTGTCCACGGGGCAGCGCGAGTACGATCTGGAAATTGCCCGGGTCAACATTGCCGGTGAACTCATGGACCTGCTCGAGGGCGGGCTCATTGAGGAGAAGGTGGATCCGGTGGCCACCAGCGAACTCATCATGGAAAGCTACCGCCGCTTGTGGACGGAGCTGACGGAGAAGGAATCCTTCGAACTCGAGGACAGGTGGCGTGTGGGCGCCCGCATCCGCCGCCTGAACGAGCTCGGTTTCGATGTTGAGGAATACGCCATCAAGACCACCCCCGACGGCTCCACCATCCAGCTCCAACCCAAAGTGGTCGACGCTGGGCACCACCAGCGCCGCTTGTTGCGCCTGACAGGCATTGACGCCCAGGAAAACCAGGCACGTCGCCTGCTCAATGACATGGACTCCTTCCGGAACGACGTCGCCCCGCCCATGGATGAGGAGATCAGCGCCCACCAGTGGGTCAGCTCCATCTTTGAGCCCATAGTGCGGGCCATCCCGCGCGAACTGGGCGGCAAGCTGGAACCCGCCGAGGTGGTGCATGAGGTGTTGGAGCACCGCTGGTACAGGTCGCAGGAGGAGGAACGCAACGTGCCCCTCGCCGAGGCCGTGCAGTCCTATGTGGACGACATTTTGCGCTTCCGCAGGGATGAGGACGCCATCATGCTCAGCACCGATACGGCCACCATTAAGATGCTAGAAGGCGGAGTCCTCCCAGACGCAGCTTTCGAATAGCCCATCCTTCTTCTTCTTCTTCTTCTTCTTCTTCTTCTTCTTCTTCTTCTTCCGACGCTATCGCAGCAATGGTCAACTTTTCGCCGACGCTATCGCAGTGCCCGTGCAGGATTGCGATAACGTTCGCGTAAAAGCAACCATTGCTGCGAGAGCGTCGAGGAGGAGGAGGATGCGGCTACGGCTACGGTGGCCGGGTGGTGGGGCGTTTTAGGCGCGCGCCGTTATGGCCTTGCCCGGGTTCAGGATCCCCTGTGGGTCAAAGAGCGCCTTGATCTGCCGCTGCAGCTCCAGTACCGGCCCCGCCTGCTCAAGCGCCAGCCAGCGCAGCTTGTACTGGCCTATGCCGTGTTCGCCGGTGATGGTGCCGCCCAACTCCAGCGCCTTGTCAATGGACTCATCCAAGGCGGCGTTGAGGGCCGCAATGCTTAGCTCGTCAAAACCCGGAACCCAGAACGTGGGGTGGAGGTTGCCGTCGCCGGCGTGGGCAATGACGTTCAGGCCCACCCCATGGCGCACAGCCATGCCCTCCAACGCCGTGATGTAGTGCACCAGCTGGGAGCGCGGCACTGCCACATCCTCGCCCACCCGGTTCTCGGCATCAGCATCCAGGCCGCGGTTGTTGCGCCGCAGATCAACCAGGCGCTGGGCCTCGGCCGGGTCCTCACGGCTCACCCTGCCGCCCAGCGCCTCCAAAGCTATGGCGGCGAGCGCCTGTTCCTGCTCTGCCGCCAACCCGTCGAACTGGATCAGCAACAACGCCGTCCCCCGCGTGGCGAGATTGCTGCCGTGGCGCATGTCCAGTTCTTGCAGCGAGGGCCCGTCCAGCAACTCCAGGATGCACGGTTGCACGCGGGCAGCGCCCAACGCCAGCACCCCTGCCGCGGCGGCCTGCACATCGGGGAAGAAGACGGCAAGAGTGCGCACAATGGTGGGCAGGTACTTCAGCCGCACCGTTGCGCCCACCACAATGCCCAAGGTGCCCTCCGAGCCCACCAGCAAACTCGTCAGGTCGTAGCCGGCCACGCCCTTGAACGTCCTGTGGCCCGTGTGGATCAATGAACCGTCAGCCATCACCACATCAAGGGACAAGACGGCGTCGCGGGTGACACCGTATTTCGCGCAGCGCAGGCCACCAGCGTTCGTGGCGATGTTGCCACCCACCGTGGAGATCTTGAAACTGGCCGGGTCGGGGGCGAACATGAGGCCAAACTCGGCAACAGCTGTGTTGAGGTCGCCATTGATCACACCGGGCTCCACCCGGGCGATCTCATCGGCCGCGTTGATTTCAAGAATCTTGTTCATCCGGGTCAGGTTCAGCACCACCGCGCCGGCCGTCGCATGAGCGCCGCCGGAGACTCCCGTGCCTGCGCCGCGGGTCACCAGCGGAACACCGTGGGCACCGGCAGCCCTGACCACCGCCTGCACCTGGGCAATGGTCTCGGCCCAGACCACTGCCAACGGCTCGTGGTAGTCGGTGACGGGGCCTTGATCCGTGGCGAACGTCTGCAGATCAGCCGCCGACACACTGATCTGGTCCGCTCGCAACGCTTCCCGCAGTGATTGCAAGAACGCCTGATTTAGCTGTGTTTCCTGTTCCGCCATGGCTGCGCAGACCCTTCCCTCAATGCCCGTGTGTGCTCCTCCCAGTCTAGAGGAGCACACACGGTGTCAGCATTGCTAGGACGACGCCGGGACGCTCACCCCGGGCAGGCGCCAGACGTACGCCCCCGGCCCAGTCAGGGCCAGGTCCTGTGCCACCTTGTACTCGCCCACATGGAATGCTGGGGCTACTTTTAGCGCCTCGCAGCCGGGCAGGTCAAGACCCAGGTCCGCAAAGTTCAACCCCACAACATCGGCGCGGGCGGCAATCACCAGCAAGGACTCCTCCGGCGACTCGCGCACGAAGGCCAGCACATCGCCGTCGCCCATCAGCCAACGCATGCCACCGTCCGCCACGGCGGGGCTTTCATGGCGCAAGGCGGCCAAGGATGTGTACGCTGCCCGCAGATCCGTCACAATCCGTGCGGGCTCGTTCCACGGCATGGGTGTCCGTGCGGACTCCCCCCTGTCACCCTCCAGACCAAACTCGTCACCGGCAAAAATGACGGGGATACCCGGCAGGAGCATGGACAGCGCCGCGGCAACCACGGGGCCGCCCGGGATCATGACACTGGCGGCACGCGCCGTGTCATGCGTGTTCAGGGCGTTCATGGTGGCGTTGCGCACCGGCCAGCTGAAGGCGCTGGAAAGATCCTTGTGGGTGGCAAGGACCACGTCGGCGTCCACCTTGTTCGGCCCGGGCAGGGGGGTTCCGAAGAAGTCCACCCGTGCGGCGGGATCGGCGAACCATTGCCACATGGGCCGGGTGAAGTTCGAATACGTCATGGCGCCCTGCCAGCCGAAACCGTCGACGTCGGCTCCGGCGTCGGAGGTTTCCTCACCCAACAGCAGGGCCTGGGGATTGAGCTCAAGGATTCGCGCCTGGATCAGCGCGGCAACTTCACCGTTCATGTCCACAGCCCCGAGCCGGCCCGTCATATTGCCCACGTCGATGCGCCACCCGTCCAAATGGAACGGCGCCTTGAGCCAGTGGGCCACCACGGAATCCTCGCCGGTGACAAAAGCCTCACGCAACGCCGCAGAGCCCCAATTGAGCTTCGGCAACGATTTCACACCCCACCAGCACTCGTAGTCGCTGTGGTCTTCGTTGAAGTAAAAGTAGCTGGCTTCCACGGACTGCGGATCTGCCTGCGCACGCGTGAACCACTCATGCGCGTCACCGGTGTGATTGGCTGTCAGGTCTCCCATGACTTTCATGCCCCGGGCATGGGCGGCCGTCACCAGGTCAATCAACGCCTGATCCCCGCCCAGGAGTGGATCCACCGCGTGGAAGGTCGCCGCGTCATAGCGGTGGTTGGAACGGCCGGCAAAGAAGGGTGTCAGATACACAATGTCCACACCCAGCGCTGCGAGGTGGTCCAGCCTCTCGGTGACGCCGGCCAGGTCGCCACCGTAGAACTGCCTGGCCGCATCCGGGCCCGTGCCCTGCACGGGAGTCTGCCAGTCACAGCCAACGGCCCACTCGGGGGTGGGTTGCTGCACTGCGGCCGCCGACTTGGCGAAACGGTCGGGGAACACTTGGTACATGACTGCGTCGCGGGACCATTGCGGTGCGTCCCTGGCCGTGGTGACACGGAAGTCGTTGTAGTCGGAGGTGTCCCTGTTGTGCAGGCCGGCGTTGTTCAGGTGCCAGTAGTTGGCCCCCTCATCGCCGGGGACTTCAATGACGAATCTGTACAGGGCCACGGGATTGACGGCAAGGATGGACGCCTCCCACCAAACCCAGCCGTCAGCAGTTCCCAGCATCTTTGCCTGGTCGTAGCGAGGTTCGGCGTCCTGAACGTTACGCACCCAGACCCGGGAGGCAGCACCCCACGACTGCGGAATACGCATCCGCAGTGTGCAGCGTTCCCCCAGGACGCCTTCGCCCCGCACATAAAGTGCTGAACCGTCGTGATGTGGTTGATTGCCTGCCATGTGTTTACCCCTTTACTCCACCTTGAACCAAGCCACTAACAATGTACCGCTGCAGGAACAGGAACAAGGCCATGACGGGCACTGCGGCCAAAACTGCACCTGCGGAGAAGATGCCCCAGTTTTTGGAACGCGTGTCCGCGACGAAGGAATACAGACCCACGGCGAGCGTCTGGGAGTCCGGATCTGTCAGCACCACCGAGGCAATCACAAACTCGCTGGAGATGCCGATGAAGGACAGCAGGGCAACAACGGCCAGAATCGGTGTCACCAGGCGCAAGATGATGCCGAAGAAAATCTGGACGTGGGAGGCGCCGTCGATCTTGGCCGCCTCATCCAGTGACTGGGGAACTGTGTTGAAGAATCCGTACATGAGGTACGTGTTCACGCCCAGCGCCCCGCCAAGGTAGACCATGATCAAGCCCAGTTGGCTGCCAAGGCCCAGGGCCGGGATGACGTCGGAGATGCCGCTGAGCAGCAGGAAGATCGCTACCACGGCCAGCAGTTGCGGGAACATCTGCAGCAACAGCAGCGAAAGTAGTCCCATCCGCCGGCCCTTAAACCGCATGCGGGAAAACGCGTAGGCTGCCATGGCACCCAAGAACACTGTGGCGGCGGAGGTGATCACGCCTATCACCAGCGTGTTCATGAACCACTTGCCGAAGGGGCGGGCCGGGTCGTTGAACAGGTTAACAAAGTTGCCGACGTCAATCTGGGTGAACAGGCCCTTGGTGCCAGCCAGCGTGCCGTTGGAGTTTAATGCGGCGGAGAGCACATAGAGCAGCGGGAACACGGCAAACAGTGTGACCACCACACCGACCAGGTGGCGCCAGCCCTTGTCCCTGAACCACACACGGAAGGTGCGGCGCCGGGGTTTCAGAAGGGCGGTTTCAGTTCGTACGGGGACGGTGGTGGTGCTCATCGGTTCACTTCCTCAAGTGCCTTGGTCTGCTTGAAGCTGATGGCCGAAACGGTGGCCACAATGATGAAGATGACAATGGCCAACGCACTGGCCAGTCCGTAGTCGCGCCCCGTGCCCTGCCCAAACGCCACCTTGTACACGAGCGTGATGAGAATGTCGGTGGAGCCGATGTCCCGGGTGGTGTCCTCGAAGCGGGGGCCACCGCCTGTCAGCATGTAGATGACGTTGAAGTTGTTGAAGTTGAAGGCAAAGGAGGCGATCAACAGTGGGGCGATGGAGACAAGCAGCAGCGGCAGTTTGATGGACCGGAACACCCGCCATGGCCCGGCACCGTCAACCCGCGCAGCCTCGTCGAGCTCCGTGGGAAGAGATTGCAGGGCGCCGGTGCAGACTAAGAACATGTAGGGGAAGCCCAGCCACAGGTTCACCACCAGGACGCTGATCTTGGCCAGCACGGGATCTGTCAGCCAGCCAATTTCGGCGCCGCCAAGCAGCGTCTGGTTGAGCCAGCCGAATTGCGGGTTCAGGATGCCGGACCACACCAGGCCCGACAGGAATGCCGGGAATGCGTACGGCAGGATCATCAAGACCCGGTAGATTTTCTTGCCGCGCAAGTCGTCACGATTGAACGTGATGGCCAGGAACAAGCCGAGGCTGAACGTGAGGATGACCGACGCTATGGCGAAGGTGAAGGTCCACGCGAGCACGCTCAGCAGTGGCGCGCTCAGGTTGGGGTCGGTGAAGGCCCGGACGAAGTTGTCGAACCCCACGTTGATCTTCCAACCCGTGGCCAGCCGCTCGCCATTCTCATCGGCAAAGGCGCCCTCGCCATTGTCGCTGAAGACAGCACCAGTGTTGACGTCCGTGAAGGTGTCGGCGTCCTTGTCGTAGACCATGCTGGGCTTGAACGCGTAGCCGGTACTGCCGTCGGCTGTGCGCAGGCTGCCCTCGGCCGGATCATCGGAGACGGGCACCGAGATGCTCAGGATCTCGGTCTGGTTGGCCACAATCTGGGCGAAGTTCAAGGTGTCATAGCCGGGCAGGGAGATGGCCTTGCCGGTGCCATCTAGGGTGGCATCGGTGACAGTTGTCAACGGTTCCGTTGAGGAGCCGACGGTGACGGTGCCGTCGGGGTTGGTGAACATCAAGAACAGTTCACCGTCGTTTTGTAGCACAGCTGTCTTAAACGACGGCGAATCCGGCACACGCTGTTGGGCCATGGTTTGGATGGCCACAATGGCGTCTTCTTTGGTGCTGTTGTGGCCATCACCGTAGTTGGTGAAAGCAATATAGCCGGAGTAGAAAACCACGAACACCTGGAAGATGACAAGGAAAAACACGCCGGGGGCCAAGTATTTGGCCGGCAGCCCGCCCTTGCGCAGGTAGATCCAGTTCACGAGCAGCGTGATGAGCGCCGCGACGACAAGGATGAGCCACGATTCGCTCAAGAACAGCATCATCATGACGTAGACGGCGAAGGCGTCGACCAGCCCCAGGAGCACCACCTTGACGAGGGTGCCCTTGAGCGAGTCCCTGTCGTAGCTCTTCTTCGTTTCTGGCCGGCCCGGCGGCGGCTGCGCCTCAGCGGCCTGGCGTGCGGGTCCGACGTCGTTGGTCAATAGGGAAACTCGGGTCACGTGACTGTCCTCTTGCAGGTATTCATGCTGGTCAAAGCTGTGTGTGGTGCAGCGGTTATGGAGCCGTTGCACCACACGCGGTTGCTTGCTGTTGCGCTTATGCGCCGATCTTGGACTTGATGGTTGCAGCCATCTTCGGCCAGTCGGCTGTGGGATCGCCCTTGCCCTTGATCAGGTCCAGTTCCGTGGCTCCCCAGTCGTTCCACACGGCGTCCATTTCCGGGATCGCCGGCATGGGAACGCCGTTGTCACCGATCTTGCCGAAGGCCGCCACGATGGGGTCTGCGGACGCCTTCTCGAAGGAGGACTTCAGTGCCGGAGGGCGTCCGCCTGTGCTGAACATCGAGTCCTGGGCGGCCTCGGTGCTCAGGTAGTTGGTGACGAATTCGGTGGTGGCCAGGGCATTGGCGCTCTTGGCGCTGATGAAGAACCCGTTGACGCCAACAAAGGGCCGGGCCGGCTGGTCTCCGGCTGTGGGCAGCGGGTCAATGGCCAGCTTGATGCCTGCCTTCTGCAGATCCGGGACATTCCACGGACCGGTCAGGAAGTACGGGCTCTTGCCGTTCTTGAACTCTTCCTTGGCGATGTCACCGGTGATGTTGGAGTTCAGGACCTTGGACCCCGTATCGCCCCATTCCACCAGTTTCTTGGCGAACTCAACGCCTGCGGCCTCGCCGAGAACCAAGTTCTTGGGATCGTAGCCACCATCGGCTGTCAGGCCGAACACGGCCGAACCCATCGAGGTCTGCAGCGGGTACAGGTGGTAGGGATCGCCCTGCTTGGGGTCGAGCCCCACCAGGAAGGCGTACTTGGCCTTGCCGGCATCGACAACACCCTGACCGGCAGCTACAACCTCGTCGAAGGTGGTGGCGGCTGCGGGCAGCAAGGCCGTGTTGCGCAGCAGCGCAATGTTCTCCACGGAGTACGGGACGCCGTACGTTGAACCGTTGAAGGTCATGGCCGTGATGGCCGTGGCCGAGAAGCCTGAGGTCTTGTCGCCAAGCTCAACCGGGGCGATAACACCATTTTGAACGAACTTGCCTACCCAGTCGTGCGGGCCGACGATCAGGTCGGGACCTTTGCCGGTGGGGACCTGGGTGATGAAGTCATCACGCACAGCGGCAAAGTCCTTGATCACGAGCTTCACCTCAATACCGGTGTCGGCCTTGAACTTCGCTGCGATGTCCTTCAGTGCCGGGGCGCGTTCGGCATCCACCCACATGGTGATGGTGCTGGCACCGCCGGCGGTCAGGTCCGCCGGGGTTGGCGAACTGCTGCTGGCAGCGTTGCCCTCCCCGCCGCAGGCGCTGAGGGCAAGGGCTGTGACGGCCGAAAACGCGCCAACCGCAAAGACGCGTCGGCTGACAGGAGTGGCACTTATATTTGGCAACTTCATTGGTGTCCTTATCTTGGGCCCAACGCCCCTATGCGAGTCGTTACGGGCAAATATCACGTAAGTGGCCTACCTCACACAGCGTAAGCACTTCCCAAGATACATGAAAACGTTTCCAATCTGAAGAGGGCTTTTCCTTAAAGTTGTCATCGAGGAGCAACTCCTTGAGGAGCCTACCCCGGTCACCAGCCTCTAGATGTGCTCGTATTTACCGTAATACTGCGGTTTTCTGCCAGCGATTCACTTGCGTATGAGTTGCAGAGAAACTTTTGAGAACGTTTACATTCTTCCACCCAAACCCTAGAGTTATAGGCATGTCTGCCACTTACCCGGTTCTCACTGTCCCCGCTTCCCCCAACGACGCCTCGAACGTTGCCGGCCGCCTCACCCCGGTGCATTCGGCCGCGCCCGCCGGCGGGCACCACTGGTCAACCGATTCGGTGATCTATCAGGTGTACCCCCGTTCCTTTCGGGACAGCAACGGCGACGGCGTGGGAGACCTCGCCGGGATCACCCTAGAACTGGGGCAGCTGGCCGAGTTGGGCGTCGACGCAGTGTGGCTCTCACCGTTCTTCCGCTCACCCCAACGCGACGCCGGCTACGACGTCTCCGACTACTGCCAGGTGGATCCACTCTTTGGCACCCTTGCGGACTTTGACCAGCTCGTCGCGACCGCAGCAGCCTTGGGCCTGCGCGTCATCATCGATCTTGTGCCGAACCACTGCTCCGATGAACACGCCCTTTTCCAGGCAGCCCTGAGAACGCTTCCAGGCAGTCCGGAACGCGATATGTTCATCTTCCGGGACGGTCAGGGTGGCGACGGTTCACTGCCGCCGAACAACTGGCAGTCACACTTTGGTGGGCCCGCCTGGACCCGCACGGTTCAGCCGGACGGCACTGCCGGCCAATGGTATCTGCACCTCTTCGATGCATCGCAACCCGACTTCAACTGGGACAACCCCAGCGTCCACGCCGAATTTGAACGGATCCTGCGGTTTTGGCTCGATCGAGGCGTGGACGGTTTCCGGGTGGATGTGGCCCACGCCCTGGTCAAGGCCGGCGGCCTGCCCGATTGGGGCGGCACGGCATGGGGTGGCAGCACGGAGGGCTTCCCCGGTCATCTGGCGCCCATGTTCGGCCAGCCGGCCCTGCACACCATCTACAGCCGTTGGCGCGAAGTGCTGGCAGAGTACGGCCCGGAGAAAATCCTGTGCGCCGAGGCCAATGTCGATCCGCTGGAGCGCATGGCCGATTGGGTACGCGCGGACCAGATGCACCAGGCCTTCAACTTTCCCTACCTGAACACCGGATTCTCCGCACCAGACTTGCGTCGGGTCGTGGAGACCTCCCTGCGCGCCTTTGACGCTGTCGGCGCCACCAGCACCTGGGTCCTTTCCAACCACGACGTCGTCCGGCACGCCACCCGCTTCGGTTACGACGGCGGCGGGCCCCGCGAAGGGGACGGGATCGGCGCCGGCGACGCACAGCCCAACGTGCCCTTGGGCCGCCAACGTGCGGCTGCGGCGTCGTTGTTCATGCTGGCACTGCCGGGCGCCTGCTACCTGTATCAGGGTGAGGAACTGGGGCTCCCGGACCATACAGCACTGCCCGACGAGACTCGTCAGGATCCCACGTTCGCCCGCACCGGCGGCGAGCGTGTCGGTAGGGATGGTTGCCGGATCCCGCTGCCGTGGCGCGCTGCCAGCCCGGGCGCCGGGTTCAGCGACGGATCCAACGAGCCGACGGCGCCGTGGCTCCCGCAGCCGGCGGACTGGAACGGCTACGCCCGCGACACCCAAGCTGCCAGTCCGACGTCGCACCTTGCGCTGTACCAGCGCGCCCTGAGGAGCCGGCGTGACCGCGCACTGGGGACAGGGTCGCTGCAGTGGGCGGAGGACTATTGCACCGATCATTCCCTGGGATTCCTCAACGGAAACACGCTGGTGCTGATCAATACCGGCGACGCACCCCTGCAGCTGCCCGCGGGCACCGTCATAATGCGCTCCAATCCGCAGCTGGGAGAGCAGTCTGAACTAGAATCGTCCGAGGCTATCTGGCTGGAAGTATGAACAAAGGACCAGGGGACACAAAAGTGGCGGGCATCAAAGAGGTCGCGGAGCTCTCGGGGCTCTCCAAAGCAACGGTGTCCCGTGCCTTGGCGGGCAAAGGGAGCGTCTCCACCAAGAGCCGGAAACTGGCCCAAGACGCCGCTGCCGAGCTGGGCTTTGTCCTGTCCTATGCCGCCTCCAGCCTAGCGTCAGGGCGCCACCACAACATTGGCGTGGTGGTGCCAGGGGTCAACCGCTGGTTCTTCTCATCAGTCATTGACGGCGCCTCCTCGGAGCTTCTCGAAGCCGGCTATGACCTTACGCTCTACACGACCAGTCAAAATGAGACCCACCGGGCCACGGTGCTGACAGACTTTCTGCTGCGAAAAAGGATCGACGCCGTCATTGCAGTCTCGCTCGAACTCACCGAAGCGGAGATCGGCCAGTTGCTGGCCATTCACCGGCCTGTGTTGGGGATCGGCGGCACCCTGCCCGGTGCAGACAGTCTCCGGGTCGACGATTTCAACCTGGCAAAGAATGCCACCGAGCACTTGATTGGGTTGGGGCACCGGCGCATAGCCCACATTGGTGGCGCCAACGAGTACAACGCTGACTTCAAGCTGCCCGGCACGCGTCGAAGCGGCTACGAGCTGGCGATGCGGCAAGCAAAGCTTCCCACCACTGAGCTGTGGCAGCCAACCTCAGACTTCACAGTGCAGGGCGCCTACGCCACAGCCAGGACCCTGTTGGGCTCCGGGCCGCTGCGTCCCACCGCCGTCTTTGCGGCGTCAGACGAAATGGCCATCGGAACCATCCTGGCAGCCAGGGACTTTGGGCTTCGCGTCCCTGATGACTTGTCAGTTATTGGCATCGATGGTCACGAGTTGGGGCAAGTCTTTGGGCTCACCACCTTTGATCAGAACCCTCGCGGGCAAGGTGCCCTTGCCGCGCGCAGGATCCTGGCCCGTCTGGAACTGCCTGTGCGGGGGGACGCGCCTCCCTATGTGCCATTTGCGGAAGAATTCCCAACGCATTTAGTGGTGCGTTCCAGTACAGCCGTCCCTCCTCTGGAGTGAACGTTGTGGCCGCCATGGGGTTGGCGGCCACAACGCACTTGTCGGCTCACGTGGGAGCGAGCCGTCACAGTAGGTCTTGTGACGCGTCCTGGTGGTCAGTTCTAAGTGCTGTTAAATGTAGGGAGGCCCCACACCTGGGGTGTGGGGCCTCTACCTGTTTACGTGTTGTCCGGCGGTGTCCTACTCTCCCACATCCTCACGAATGCAGTACCATCGGCGCTGTGGGTCTT
>NZ_JBTNDH010000042.1:0-26898 GCF_054511095.1 Arthrobacter sp. TMN-49
GTGCTTGTGTTGGTGTGGGGGGGTGTCGGGGTGTGTGTTGGGGGTTGCGGTGCCCCCCTCCCCCCCCCCCCCCACACCCCTTTAAGTCAGCATTTTGACTTCTCCCAGATTGATTCTAAGCGCGCATTTGAAGGTTCGCCTGATCGGGAAATTTGCGAATATTCGACCCGAAACGCGTTTCACGTGAAACACTGCGCGGGTCACGCGTGCCACCCTTCATTGAGCCCCGCACACGGCGGCCGCGTGTGCTCCGTTGAAAAGTCTCCACCGGCAGTGTTCCTCAACTCCAGCGCCGCGGCAGGTGAAACGCATTTCTCCTCATGGATGCATCTCCAGCGGCAGGCGGTGGCATTAGCTACTACGCTCTATGGAATATGTATTCTAGTAATCTTCACTTCTATTGCTCTTCTCACACATATCATCTATACTTGTGGTATGGGCGGTTCAGTGAATTTCCCGGAAGGCCGGGATGGTTCATCCACCACAGCAGCTGTGGCGGAGCTGGTTACTGGGATTGTGCTTCCCTCCATTGAACCCCTCGATGCCGACATTGCTGCCTTGGCGTCCTTGCCGCGTCTGCCAACCCTCGCGCCTGGCCCGGTCCCCATCGAACCCTCCCAGCTCAGCGTGGTCCAGGCGCTCATGGATGAATGTGTGGGAATCGTGGCAGCGTTCAACGCCTTGCAGAACCGGGCCACCGCGTCCCTGGCTGAAGTGCTGGAACGTTTCGCCAGTGCCGCGGCGCTGGAGCGCAGGCTGTTGGGACTGGACAGGTGGCAGAATGAGGTTTCCACATCCGGGACCACTGCGGAGATTGCCACGATCCTTGGCATCAGCGAGGCCGCGGCCAACGGACTCGTGGAGCATTCAACGGCAGTGGTTCGTGAGCTGCCCGCCACGCTGGAACGCTTGAGCAGCGGTGAACTGGGCTGGGGATACGCAGTCATCATCGCCGAGGAAACCACACTGCTACGCAACAACGGCCTCGCCGATACCACCAGCTTCGAAACCCAGCTGCTGGGCAAGGCTCGGGATTGTTCGTTGAACAGCTTCAAGGACAAGGCCCGCCGACTCCGCGAACGTCTCCACCCGGAGAGCATTTCCGCACGCACCCGCAATGCTTTTCAGAAACGGGCCCTCAGTGTCAGCCGCACCCATGACGGCATGTCCTGGCTTAACCTCTACGCCCCGGCAGCCACGATCGAGGGAATCTGGGACCAATGTACCCTCACCGCCCAAACCGCCCAGGGCCCCCACGAACCCCGCACCTTGACCCAACTCCGCGCTGACGTAGCCGCCGCATTGCTCTTGAACCAGTCTCTGGCCCAGAACAACATCCACACCCCGCCAACACCCACCCGCACATCGCCCCACGCCGACATTAACGACACTGATGGCCGGGCTTGTAGTACCGGCAGCAGTGCGGAGCCGCGCACCACCCAGGATTCTCGCCCGGTGCCTGAGCCACAGTTCTTCCCGATCGAGCCTGACCCGTGTGCCGGGGCACGGTTCCCGGACAGGGACACGGGCCGATACCGGATCCCTGACTCGCTGGTACCCGTCTTTGAGGACCCGGACTACCAAGACCCGAACTACACGGACCCCGATATCCGCAACCACCCCGACTGGCACCCCAACGCCGCGCCCCCACTACTGGTTCCTGCCAGCAGTATCGACACCATGGCCCAGCGTGCCGACAGCGGGGTTGACGGGCCACCCCTGCCCAGAGCCATGGTGCTAGTGACAGTGCCGGCCTTATCCTTGCTGGGACACGTCAACACCCCAGCCGTCCTCGAAGGGTACGGACCGATCAGTATTGAAATCGCCCGGCGCCTGCTCGCTAGTTCCGCCAGCTTCTATCGCGTCCTGACCGACCCGATCAGCAATGAGCCCCTGGACCTGGCCCCGGACACCTACCGGGTTGGCAAGGCCATGCGGCTCATGTTGCGCGGTCGGGACCACTACTGCCAATTCCCCGGCTGCACGGCCAAAGCCTCCCTCGCCCACCTCGACCACCTCCTGCCCTGGGAGAAAGGCGGGAAGTCCACTGTGGACAACCTTCAGTTCCTCTGCAAACGCCACCACCTGAGCAAGCACTTCAAGGACGGCAAAACCCGTGACGGCCGCTTCTGGGAGACGCAAATCCCCGAACGGCGCGCCATTAAGCTCCGTGGTTGGACGGCCGTCATGACTCCCAGTGGCCGCCCGGGTTGGACCTCACCCGCTGGCCGCTACCACCCACCCCAGCCCCTAGAAACACAACCCGCCTCATACCCCAAATGGCTCAAGAAGCACGTCGAAAACACCATCTACCAAGCCAGTCAGGACACAGATCTCCCCGACTGAGAGCACTTGGAAGATTCCGGCTGCTCCGGTGCAGACCCCGAACCACCCGACTGAGCTTTCTGTGTGAACGTCGCCGACCCCCATCTCGGAGGAGTGCAGCCGGGCGATCTGGTCGTCGTTTCACGTGAAACAGCATCACATTCCTGTCAATGGACAGGCGGGCTCGGGTCCGTGCCTCGCAACCCAGGCTTGGCAGCAGGGCCACCACAGGCCAGTCTCGCTATGTCCCCCAACCGTCCTACGGACTCCGTGTCTGGAACATCGGCGGAAGGTCCCGCCAACTCCTTGTTTCACGTGAAACTTCGATGGCGACTTCCGGAGGATTGCATCGCCCGCTGATTGCTCTTCGACTGGAGGGCGCCAGTAGCTCCGGTCCAGCTCCTGCCGTCGAGACACACCGCTGACCCACCCTGATTCCCCACCACGCATGTTGTTTGGCGGCGTTGGCCATCATCTTGCAAACGGCAACGCACCACAACTCCCTCCACCGCTTCCCGCGGGTCGGCCCGCCATCGGGGACTATCTCAACTGTCGGGCCGCAGAACCGGATGCAGGATCAGCTGAAGTAGAGATGCTAGTACCGAGGAAAGGTAGGCCAGGGCTCCCCCGGCGGGCTCGACTTAGGATCATCCTCCTCAAGGACTCGAGCAATTTGCTCCGGTGACAGGTACCTAGCCTGCCGCGATGCTGAGGCATTCTCGGCAGTTCACAGGGGGTGCAACAACCATAGTGATGGCCCGCTTGCAGTGGCTGAGCGAAACTGGCGGATGAGTGTCGGCATACCGATTCCCTGAGTCGTGTCCACCATGTCAAGACGCGGGTGACAGTTATCGATCAGACGGATCCCACGCCTGATTCAGTCTGGCCTGTAACGCCGGGTTCTGGTCAGGGAAGCACATTCTTTGCTTGCGGGTACCAGCCCGTCCGACAGCCACTAGAGTCGATGGCGCAAGGGACGCCGTCACTGCTTCTGAACAGACGCATGACACGGCCATCTACTTTCTCCTTCCCATCGTTGGCGCACGTGGTGGGCCGACAGGATCGGGCGTGGCTGCTCCCCATCCAGATTGAGCGGGATGCAAGTCCTTCAGTTCCCTGGTTCCTGACGGTCAAGGATGCTCATAGTTGTTGGAGCCCCTTCGGACTCGGGACGCTGGGACGTTGGTGCGACGCCGGCCTACGCCGCTGCGGGCACAGCGTCCTTGAACATGATGTTGTGACCGACGCGAAGTAGAGTTTCGGCAGCGTTTTTGATGCCAGCTCCCCCAGGGACATCGAGACCGCGGATTGGCGTTAGCATCGAGCGAATAGCGACGTCAGGACACTCTTCAATCAGCACGGTCGATCCTCGGGTGAGTGCGCCCGATCAAACCTCAGCCCCGGGTGTAAACCGGGTGTAAACCGCCGTGTGGAATCCTGTTTGAACGGCGCTACGGATGAGCGGTTCCAGGGCGAGCGTGCATCACCGATGGCCTCCCGATCTTCGGTCCCGACATCAACAATTGGTCGGACACCAACTGCGTTGGCCTGATCTGCGATCACCGGTTCAGTCCCGTGATTCTGTAACGTGGCGAATACTCCATGGAACCTCATCCCACCCCGTGGCAACAAACAATCGTGGATCCCTTGGCCTGCTAGGGCACGACCAATGTGCCCAGTCATTGATGATGCCGGGGAGGATTCACCGGACTACGTAGCGTTTGCGGCAGGCGATGATGATGATCTTCATACATATGCGTTCCGGGCTGTGCAGGAAGCTCATCTGCAGCCGGGCCGCAACCACAACACCCCCGCCCCTGACTTCGACAGAAGTGCAGGGGCGGAAGAGATCTGTTCCAGCTCAACATCAGGCTCGCAAGTTCCTTGGCTCAGAATCGGGCGCCGGATCGCGCGATCGTCAGTGTGTGTCAGTGTCGCAATGGCCCTTGGATGCGAGGCGAGTGCGCGGCCGCGGCCAGCAAGGTTCCCAACTACTCGGCCCGGAGAAATGGAACAAGGCTGGCTGGTCCCTGCCACAACTCCAGTATTCTCAGACAGATGCATCGAGCCAGGGAAGAGTTCTTCACCCAGGCTAAAGATCTCATTGAGGCTCACCGTCTATACAACTGTGCTCTCCACTGCGGCCCCGGCGGCGGTAGGGCGGCGACATGGCAAACCCCACTTCAACCTTCGCGTAGGCAGTGTGGTGTTCTCATCCTCCCGACATTCCGTTGTGGCACCTATGATGATGCGTCGACACCAGGACCGTCCGCACCAGTCCACCTCCAACTGACACCCAGGCATTGTCAGCAATTGGCTGCCGTCCAGCATCAAGAACACAGAGGCTTGGAGGCAGGCCGCACATCCACGTCACGAGCCTAAAGAGACACTCCGGACCGTCAGGATCAACGCCTCAGACTACGCGGTGGGCACAATAGTCTGTCCGGCGAACACCTTGCACGTCACGACCATCGTTGTCCGCTGCCGTATCTGAGAGGGCCCATGGTTCAGCTCGGCAACAGATCAGTGTCCCTACAGGCGGGTGGTGTGGCAAGTTCGTGGAGAATCACGACGGATCAGGACCACCTACTTCGGAACGACAAAATCCAGCAGCACGCAGGACGCAGATCGCAGATGGCATGGCATGGCATGCAGGTTTGATGCCTTGTTCGAAATCGGGACATAGTTCATAGCTGTAGCGGGACATGATGCACGGTGACAGTTCATCAGTGTAGCGAGACATGACGCTCAACCTGACGGTCAGTCCCTGTGGCGGGACATCGTTCCGATGATTGCCAGCTGGTATCTTTCGCGACATCGTTCATACGGGGCAACGATGGGTTATGGAAAAGAACAAGCTCATTACTCAGTCCATCGTCCAGGCCAAGCTGACCCCGGCGCAGGCCGCCGAGCGCTTCGGTGTGAGCCGACGCTGGGTGTATGAATTGATGCGCAGGCACAGGGCCCTGGGTGAGGACGGGTACTTCCACGCTCCAAGCGCCCGCATTCCGGCCCGCAACAGACCCAGGAAACGGTGCGCTCACGCATCCTGTCGCTGCGTCGTGAACTCACGCAGAAGGGCCTTGATGCCGGGGCGGAGACCACTGCCTGACAGTTGAAAGTCGAGGACCTTCCCGTCCCTGCTGCCTCAACTATCCATCGAATCCTACACTCTGCAGGGCTGGTCACCGACGAGCCCCACAAACGCCCGCGGTCCTCGTGGCACCGTTTCGAGGCCGGGCAACCCAACGAGATGTGGCAGTCGGATTTCACCCACTGGTCCTTGGCAAGCGGCGACGATATGGAGATCCTGAACTTCCTCGATGACCACTCCCGATACCTGATCTCCTGCACCGCCCACCGGACGGTGACCGGTGCCGTGGTGCTCGAGTCATTCCTGGAGGCTGCGGAGCGATAAGGTTTCCCGCTTCGACGTTGACCGACAACGGCATGGTTTTCACGACCCGTTTGGCAAGCGGCAAGGGAGGACTGAATGCCTTTGAAAAGACCTTGCGCGATCTAGGGATCCAGCAAAAGAACGGGTCGCCGAACCATCCACATACACAAGGCAAGATTGAACGGTTCCACCAGGCCCTCAAGGGCTGGCTCGCCATTCAGGACCCGGCAGTAACACTTGAACGACTTAACAAGGACCTGACCCGATTCGCTCAGGTCTACAACACCGAGCACCCCCACCGGGCCTTGAACAGGCGCACACCCGCCCAGGCCTACGAAACAGTCCCGAAGGACTCACCCCACGGCCCTGCTTCCGGCACACGCCATCGGGTACATACCGACAAGATCGATGCAGTAGGGAAAGTGTCCCTGCGCTACCAAGGCAAACTCCTTCACCTAGGTGTCGGACGCCAACACATCGACAAAGACATCGCAGTGCTCGCAGCCGACACCGCGGCCACCGTCATCCAGACAAACACCGGTGAAATTCTCGGCGAATACAGTCTCTACGCCACGAAGGACTCCCAAGCAAAAAGAAAAAGCCCCAGCACAAGCCGAGGACCACTCTTAAAGAACGATGTCGCGAGACATAGATGAACTATGTCCCGCGACATCACATGCAGGTTTGATGCCTCTCACGAACCCACGGGTCCCCTTTGTGTCGCCGCTGCGGGAGCACGCGGTTCTAGTTGGTGGGAGTCCAGCGCCACCACAGAATGAGTCTGCGGGATTCGGCATCATGAAGCCATCTACTTCTAGCGGCGAGTTCATCTTGCGGCACGCTGTGCATCTGCAGACTTGGCCAAACTCGTCAGTAGCAACGCAGGCATAGCCACGCGCCTTCTGAGCAACTACTCGAGCATAGTCCCGCTTCGGCGAGGAAAATCCCAACGGCTCGTGGAAGCCCGGGCGCTTCCTGACTATGACAGGTAGCGGCTGCTCCCCAAGTGAAACGACTGTCGCGAGGATCAATTTGAATGTTGGCCAAGAGACTGTGTGGCCAACGCTCCATCTGGCATTCAAAATCCGGCAACCACAAGTGGTGATCGGGTGTGCCCGGTGAAAGAGGCTGCCAGTTAGCCCGCGCTCCCGGAACCCCTGGCACACTGGGGGTTCGGAGGACGGCGCTCGTAGCGTTGCCGCGACACTCGTGGCATACCTCTACCGTGCGCAACCAGTTGGCAACGACGATCCCCCGTTTCACGTGAAACATTGTTGCCCACAATCCCGGAATCCCACATCCATTGCGCGGCAAGCCTCGGCAGTCCAGCCACCAAACTTCCCCTCCGGCGCATGAGCGACAACCGTCAACGGCAACGCTCGGTTCACAGCTGACCACCGCTTCGTTGGAGCCAGAGCACTCGCACCAGTTTCGTGACAACAAGAGTGCTGGGCATCCAAGGCACCCCCGAACGATACCTGTCTTCAGCTACCTCACAGGCCTGCCAGAGCCCCTGGGCTGCCCCGGAGGCTCTTGCGGTGTCCGCTACTCGTACGATGCGCAGGAGAGCCCCAGCGGCCCCCTGAGGGCGGCGGGTGCCCCAAGTTCACGCTAAGGCCTACGCGACCTTGCTAGGACAGCATGGAGATCGCTGGCACGGAACGATCGCGTTTCATCTCTTCAGATAGTGGTCCTTGTTCTCGTAGCCCCACCAAGTACGAACTCCGGTACCTGTCGCCATTGCGTCAGACGGTCAACGTGACGCCGTCCGCGACTACACCTCCAGTATCCGCACCTGGCGGAGTCGACAGCACGCGCAGAACTCATGCCGGGAGCCTTCGCCGGAGTACCGTCGTCGCTTTGGACTGACTTCGGTCTGATTTGCCAGTCTGAGCTCGGTATCCTGTTCATCCTCGGGTCAAAGCCGCCCGTGAGGATTGAACCGTCCGTTTCACGTGAAACATAGACCCGCAGCTTGAAATCGACTCCAGGGTCCCTCTTTGAAGAAATTCTGACTCGCGAAACTGTTGCTTAGGATCATTCCTGACGAACCGCCTTTAAGCCACTAGCGGCAGTGTTTCACGTGAAACACTGCCGCTAGTCAGACAAAAGAACTAGTTGCTGCCGGGACTCAACACATCCATGATCCGATTGAGGTCCTCGACTGAGGCAAACTCAATGCTGACCTTCCCCTTTCGGGCGCCAAGCGAAATCTTCACGCTGGTGTCCAGTCGGTCCGCCAGCGAGCTAGCCAAGAAGTCCAAACGCTCGTGGCGAGGGCTTGGCTTCTTCGCAGCAGGCTTCTGTCCACTCAACGGTGCTTGATATAGCTGCACGGCCTCCTCGGTGGCCCTGACTGACATACCCTCAGCCACGATCTTCTGTGCAAGCTCCTCCATGGCTCCGGGCTCGGGCAAGGCAAGCAAAGCGCGAGCGTGGCCCGCAGACAGCACGCCTGCCGCTACCCTGCGCTGCACCACCGGTGGAAGCTTCAGGAGACGAAGCGTGTTCGACACCTGGGGGCGTGAACGGCCAATCCTGTCAGCCAGCTGTTCATGGGTGGTGCCAAAATCCTCCAACAACTGCTGATACGCGGCCGCTTCTTCCAAAGGATTGAGTTGGCTGCGGTGCAGGTTTTCCAGAAGTGCATCACGCAGCAGGTTGTCGTCACTGGTATCCCGAACAATTACCGGGATCGTCTCCAGGCCGGCAGCCTGGCTGGCACGCCAACGGCGTTCACCCATGACCAACTCGTACGGTTGATCGCCCACTTCGGTCGACTCACGCACAACAATAGGTTGCAGAACACCAATTTCGCGTACTGAGTGTACAAGCTCAGCCATGTCGTCTTCATCGAAAACAGTTCTGGGCTGCTTGCGGTTCGGGTGGATCTGACCAACCGGCAGATCCAAAAAGCGTGCGCCAGGAACTTCTACGAGCTCCACAGCTTCCGCGATCGGTTTCTTGGCGCCTCGCACGGGAGCACCGGCGGGCTTGCGCCCCTTGGGCTCAGGAAAGAACAAGTCCACTGGCCGTGTGGGCTGCGAGAATCCCGTCTCGTCACCGGAAGAGTTGGGTATCAAGGCACCCAAACCACGACCAAGGCCCCTGCGCTTGTCAGTCATTGAGACTTCTTCCGTTGAATGAACCCCAAGTAGTGGGCTCTGTTGAAATTCATTGTAAACTGCAAAGTTCCTAGCCGAGGTACTGACTATTCCGGGGACCGCTCCGCCAATTCCGCGGCTGCCTCTAGATATGACAACGCCCCTGTAGATGACGGATCATACGTCATAACGGTTTGCTGGTAGCTGGGCGCCTCGGAAATTCTGACAGAACGTGGAATGAGAGCCCGCAAGACCTGCTTGGGGAAGTGCTCACGGACGTCTGCCGCCACATGCGCTGCCAGGTTGGTGCGTCCGTCATACATGGTCAGTAAGATGGTTGAAACCACCAGGTCTGAGTTCAGATGCTTTTGAATCATCTCGATGTTCTTCAGCAATTGGCTCAATCCCTCAAGCGCATAGTACTCACACTGGATGGGGATCATGACCTCATTGGCCGCACAGAAGGCGTTGACTGTTAAGAGTCCCAGGCTCGGCGGGCAGTCAATGAAGATGAAGTCAAGACGCTTCTGCCCCTCAGCTTCGCGGAACCTTACATACTCATCAATCGCGCGCCGTAGGCGCTGCTCACGCGCTACCAAGGATACAAGTTCAATCTCGGCGCCGGCGAGGTGGATGGTAGCCGGTGCACAGTAAAGATTTGCGATATCTGGGCACTCTGCAATGACATCTGCCATGGGGAAGTCATTGATCAAGACATCGTAGATGCTGTCAATGTCGGCATGGTGCGGCACGCCCAGGGCGGTAGAGGCGTTGCCCTGAGGGTCAATGTCAATGACGAGCACCTGCAGTCCTGCGGACGCGAGGGCAGCGGCAACATTGACAGTTGTCGTCGTCTTGCCAACCCCGCCCTTCTGATTGGCCACAGTAAGAATTCGAGTGCGTGAAGGCCGCGGCAGCTTGCGCCCCAGAAGCCGCTCACGTCGCTTGGTTTCATTGACCAACTGACTGGCAATGGGGCTACTGTCGTCAAGGTTAGGGTCCAGCGGAATGGCGGAAATGGGGTCCGTTTCACGTGAAACATCCACTTCGGTGTCGTTGTGCGAAATATCAACTACTTTAGGTTGATTTGAGGCATTTGAACGTGCCGACCCCAACGTCAAGAACGGGGGGATCCGTTGCGAAACTGCTTCGCTACTGGTCACGCTGACACTCTCACTTTCCTCAGGCAATGGTTGCCAACCTCTAGCCTATCGGTTCCAACCCACACGAGTGTGGATCAGCGCCGCTTCACCTTAACCCGAACTACTGTGGTGGGTTCTTCAAGCACGCCTTGACCAGCCACCAGGACTTCTGTTTGGTAGCCACCAAGCTTCTTAATCGTTTTGGCCGCCTTGGTGATTTCTTCTTCGGCGCTTCTGCCCTTGATGGCCAGGAGTTCACCCTCCCCGCCCAGCAGCGGGATGGTCAACGTGGCCAGAGTATCCAGGGCAGAAACTGCTCGGGCCGTGACAACTGTGCATTCCACTTTTCCAATGGCGGCTTCAGCGCGCGATCGCACAATCTCCACGTTGTTGAGCCCAAGGTCCATGACGACTTCCTCAAGCCAGACCACGCGCCGCTCCAACGGCTCGATCAGGGTCAAGTACAGGTCGGGGCGGGCAATGGCCAAACACAGTCCCGGGAGCCCTGCGCCGCTACCCACATCGGCAACTTTGGCGCCGTCGGCAATCAGTTCCGCCACAACGGCACAATTCAACACGTGCCGGCTCCACAGGCGGGGCACTTCACGCGGACCAATAAGCCCACGCTCTATCCCCGACGTTGCCAAATGCTCCACATAGCGCTCGGCCAGATCCAAACGATCACCAAAGATGCGTTCGGCTGCAACGGCTTCTTGTGCAGTTAATTCCACCACTATTTGTGTCCTCTTAACCGTGGTCCCGCCCACTGCCTGGGGCAGTGACCGGGACCATTTGTAAACTTCGAATCCAGCACGCTCTATTCGGCGGCTGACACCACAATGTGGCGCTTGGCGCCTTCGCCCTCTGATTCGGATTCCAGACCCAATTCAGCGATGGTGTCGTGCACAATCTTGCGCTCGTAAGCACCCATCGGCTCCAGCGCAACAGATGCGCTGCCGGCCTGAATCTGTGCTGCAGCATCGCCAGCAATCTTTGCCAGTTCCACGTTCCGCAGGTCACGGTACCCGGAGATGTCCAGCACCAGGCGTGAGCGGTTCTCGGTGGCGGAGAGAACACTCAGACGTGTCAGTTCCTGCAGGGCATCGAGAACTTCCCCGTCCTGGCCAACAAGATTGGCCAGCGTACTGGATTCTTCATCCGTGACGATGGAAATGTAGGTGCGGCCGTTGCGGACCTCAATGTCAATATCGCCATCGATATCGGCAATGTCTAAGAGTTCTTCGAGGTAGTCGGCGGCAATGTCGCCTTCTTCTTCCAGACGGCTTGCACCGCTTCCCGCGGGGGCCGTTGCTTCGTCAGTGGCAAGTTGCGTTTCTTCAGGCATTATTTCTTCTTCCTGTTCTTGCGTTGTGGCTGGCTGCGCTGGCCCTTGACCTCGGGAATCTCTTCAATCACTTCTTCGACCTTCTTCTTCGAAGCACCCAACAGCGGCAAGCCCTTGGCTTCGCGGCGTTTCTGGTATTCCTTGTAAGCAGGTGAGCCGGGGGTAGGCATGCGGCGAATAACGAAGAACTGCTGTCCCATGGTCCAAATGTTGGTGGTGGTCCAGTAGATCAAAACACCGATGGGGAAGTTCACGCCACCAATACCGAAGACCAGCGGCAGTACGTACAGCATCATCTTCTGCTGCTTCATGAACGGGCCCTGCATGGCTTCTTCAGACATGTTCTTAGACATGATCTGCTTCTGCGTGATGAACTGCGAGGCGATCATGGCCAGAATCATGACGACTGAAAGAACAACAACTGAGACGTTAAGGTCGCCACCTTGGAGCTGCGGCAGGAACGCTGCGGACAGCGGAGCGCCAAAAATGGTTGCCTGGTCAAACTGGGCCACCTGATCGTGGCTCATGGCACCAATGCCCTGGCTGTCGGAGTTGGCCTTGGCCACACCTGACAGCACCTGGAACAGGGAGAAGAAGAACGGCATCTGTATCAACATGGGCAAGCACGCGGAGAACGGGTTGGTGCCGTGCTCCTTGTACAAGGCCATCTGTTCTTGTCCCATGGCCTGGCGGGACAGCTGATCAGTCTTGCCCTTGTACTTGGCCTGAAGCTTCTTCATGTCCGGCTGAAGCGCCTGCATGCCGCGCTGTGCCTTGATCTGCTTGACGAAAACAGGTATCAACGCCGCACGGATGACCAATACCAAGCCGATGATGGATAGCGTCCACGTGATACCGGAGGCAGCATCCATCCCAAGGAAGGTCAAGCCGTCATGGAACGTGACCATGATCCATGACACGAGCCATTTGAAGGGGGACAGAATTGTATCGAAGAAGCCCATATTTCTTTTCTAATCTCCTCAAGCCGCTTTGCGGCTTTGCGTTTCCTGTTGCTTAGCCAGAAATACATCCGGGTGATTCAGCTGGACAATCAGGGGCACCGTTGCGGGGTCATCCCAATCGACAGTGGCCGGTGATGGAACCGGATCAAGGCCGCCAGAGTTCCAAGGGTGGCACCGAACAATCCGGCGCACAGCAAACCAACTACCCTTCACTGCACCATGAACGGTCACAGCTTCTAAAGCATATGCCGAACATGACGGAAAAAACCGGCACACCTGCCCATACGTGGGTGAGATGACGCGCCGGTACAGTTCGAAAACGATAATAAGAATATTGTGGGGAAGATGCCAAAAGAAACGTACGACGGCGGCCAAGGGCCTGGGCGCATGAGGTTCAGTTGGTGACGGGGTCACAACACATCTTCTCCTTTAGACACGTAAGCCTTGTCTACTGCAGGTGCTGGTGCCGGCTGGGCAGACTCCTCCGCTTTCTCCCGCAGACGGGGAAAAGCGGTTGAGAATGCTTTGCGATAGTCCTTAACAAGGTCACTGAAGGAGGCAATGGCGGATACGGGCAGAGCCCGCACCACTACATTGACTCCCTGGGGATGCTGCTTAATTGTCTCGACAACAATTTCCCTCAGTCTCCGTTTAACGAGATTCCGAGTCACAGCGTTCCCAACAGTCTTCGCCACGATGAACCCAACTTGGCTGGGCGCATCCGAAGAAGTGGACACCATATATAACACTAAGTTCCGGCGTCCATTGCGGACGCCGGAACGTACAGTATGTGAGAAGTTGGCGGAAGTCCGCATTCTATTCTTGGTGGCTAGCACCCTGCGATCAACTGCTACTTCACTAAGGCTTGACGAGTAGTCAAGCAGTTATTGTTTAGGCCGACAGCTCTACGCGACCCTTGGTGCGGCGTGCTGCCAAAATGGCGCGGCCGGCGCGGGTGCGCATGCGAAGGCGGAAGCCGTGCTTCTTGGCACGACGGCGGTTGTTCGGCTGAAAAGTCCGCTTGCTCACGGTAGTTACTCCAAGACAATCAAAGATGCGTCTTGCCCATAGCTAACAGGATAAGAAAGGGGTCGACGCTAAGTATATGGATGCCTGCTCATTTGCCACCCTTTTACAAGAGGCACACGCCAGAGCGCAAAGCAGACACATGGGACTTCACAACGTTAGGTCATTTGTGTCCCCCACGTCAAACCAGCTCCCGCCAAAGCACGGCTTCAGAGAGCGAACTGCCCAGCCTTTTTCCGTCGGACGCCTCCAAGACTCTTGCGCACAGCAACCGTCCACAGCTGTGCATAACCTCGTGGACAAACCCTGTGGACTGTGCTGTTAAGGACGCCCTGCTGTGACATTTATCCACAAGCGGTTTCGCCCGCTATCTTCTGGCGTATGCATCCCTTAGGCTTGGCCCGTAGAAAGTTATCCACGGATGTGCATAACTCTGTGGATTACTGAGATTTAACAGCTACTTACACGTCCTGGCCAGAGCTTTGAGATGTGTAACAGAAGTCACGTGCGGTGCGCACGTAATCAACAAATATCCCGGTTCACCAACCGGTAGTAAGGGTGGATTTGCCAATGAGCACTGAGGACATCAATGACGTTGGCAGTTCGTGGCGGCGTGTCATACGGATTCTTGAACAAGACGAACGTGTTTCACCGCGCCAACGTGGATTTGTAGTCCTCACCCAACCCCAGGGGCTCATTGGGAACACATTGCTGGTGGCTGTTCCCAACGAACTAACGCGTGAAGTCCTGCAAACTCAGCTCAGCACTGCTCTCAGCGACGCCCTGTCTCAAGTATTTTCCGAAGAGATCAGCTGCGCCTTCAGCGTCAACGCAGATCTGGTGCCTCCTGTTAAGGAGGAAGAGCCGGTTGCGGCGCCGGTCGTTGTGCGCACGGAACACCCCACCCGCACCGAACGAACCGAGCAGGTATCCAAACCCGCACCGACCTTGCCGAGTACGTCACAGGAATTTGGCCGGCTCAACCCGAAGTATGTTTTTGACTCCTTCGTCATTGGTTCGTCCAACCGTTTTGCCCACGCAGCAGCTGTGGCAGTTGCTGAGGCTCCGGCCAAGGCATACAACCCGTTGTTCATCTACGGCGACTCCGGCTTGGGTAAGACTCATTTGCTGCATGCGATCGGCCACTATGCGCGCCGACTCTACACAGGTATTCGCGTCCGTTACGTGAATTCTGAAGAGTTCACCAATGACTTCATCAACTCCATCCGCGATGACGAGGGTGCTAGTTTCAAGCAGCTCTACCGCAATGTGGACATCTTGCTGATCGATGACATTCAGTTCCTAGCCAACAAGGACGCCACCCAGGAAGAGTTCTTCCACACCTTCAACGCTCTCCACAACCACAACAAGCAAGTCGTGATCACCTCCGATCTGCCGCCCAAGCGTTTGCAGGGCTTCGAGGAACGGATGCGTTCACGTTTTGAGTGGGGCCTTTTGACGGACGTTCAGCCTCCTGAACTGGAGACCCGGATTGCCATTCTGCGTAAGAAGGCCATTGGCGAGGGGCTTTCCGCTCCCGACGATGCCTTGGAGTACATCGCCTCCAAAATCTCCACCAATATTCGTGAACTTGAAGGCGCGTTGATCCGGGTCACCGCTTTTGCCAGCTTGAACCGCCAGCCGGTGGATGTCGGCCTAGCTGAGCTGGTTCTCAAGGACCTCATCACCGACGACGGCGCACAGGAGGTCACCTCGACGGCAATCCTGGGGCAGACTGCCGCGTACTTCAATATTTCTCTGGAAGAACTCTGCAGCAAGTCCCGGACCCGGTCCCTGGTGACAGCCCGCCAAATCGCCATGTACCTCTGCCGGGAGCTCACTGACATGTCACTTCCCAAGATTGGCCAGGAATTTGGTGGCCGTGACCACACAACTGTGATCCACGCAGACAGAAAAATCCGTGAACTGATGGCCGAACGCCGCGCCATCTACAACCAGGTTACTGAGCTCACAAACAAGATCAAGCAGCAGCAGCGAGAAGGTTAATCCGCGAAGCGGCGGAAAAATCTTGAAATTAACAGTTGTGGATAACCCTGTGGATGGTTAAGTGCACAACCCCCTCTCCCTGCGGATAACTACAGGCCAAGCTGTGGATCGTTTAACCGGCCGGAAAAGTTCTCCACCGCCGCCCACAGCGCAAAGCGGTGGAGCCCCACAAGCTGTACACAGGCAACTTCGTCTAGACTGCGTGGCCAGGGACACTTATCCACAGTATCCACAGGACTTACTAACACTTCTAACTACAAGATTCATTCGTTTCAAACAACATTTACCCTTGCCCCGGTCAGCTCCCTCGTTGAGGGAAAGTCCAATACCCGCATGGGCCCATCAAGGGGCTAAGCTGTTTGAAAGTATGTAATTCCACCGCTGGTTTCGGAGCCCTTCCCGGGGTTTGAAGCAAGACCGGTTCATCAAATTTTTCGCACCATGAAAGGCGGCACCCTTCCGTGAAGTTCCGAGTCGAACGGGATGTTCTGACCGAAGCAGTCAGCTGGGCCGCACGATCCTTGTCACCACGCCCACCAGTTCCCGTACTTTCAGGGCTTTTGTTGAAAGCTGAAGCCGGAACTTTGAGCCTGGCAAGCTTCGACTATGAGATCTCAGCACGGCTACAAATCCCTGCGGACATTTCCGAGGAAGGAACCATTCTGGTTTCTGGCCGACTGTTGGCTGACATTTGCCGCAGCCTGCCGGCTGCCCCGGTTGATGTTGAAACCGACGGCAACAAGGTCACCTTGACGTGTCGGAGCAGCCGCTTCCACTTGGCCACCATGCCGGTTAGCGACTATCCGGAACTGCCGGCTCTCCCCGAAGTCAGTGGCACCGTGGATGGCGAAGCGTTCGCCCAGGCTGTCTCCCAGGTCATCATCGCCTCCAGCAAAGACGACACCCTGCCGATTCTCACCGGCGTAAAAATGGAGATTGAGGGTGACTTGATCACTCTGCTGGCCACAGACAGGTACCGTTTGGCGTTGCGTGAAATTCGTTGGAATCCCAGCTCCCCCAACATCTCGACAGGTGCCCTGGTCAAGGCCAAGACCCTAAGCGAAGTAGCCAAGACTTTGGGCAGCTCAGGAAATATCAACATTGCCCTGTCGGAAAACAGTGAACTCATCGGTTTCGAGAGTGGCGGACGGCGCACCACTTCATTGTTGGTTGACGGTGACTACCCCAAGATCCGGTCATTGTTCCCCAATGACACTCCCATCCACGCGACAGTGGAAACTCATGCCCTGGCGGAGGCGGTCCGCCGCGTTTCGTTGGTTGCAGAGCGCAATACGCCTGTCCGGTTGATCTTCACGGACGGTCAGCTGACCTTGGATGCTGGAACCGGTGAGGATGCGCAGGCTTCGGAGAACCTTGAGGCCACGTTGTTTGGCGAGGACATTACTGTTGCCTTCAACCCGCACTACCTCAGTGAAGGGTTGAGTGCCTTCGACAGCAAGTACGTCAGGTTCTCTTTTACCTCCGCTCCCAAACCGGCCATGCTCAGTGCCCAGGATGACATTGATGGCGAACGTCGTGACGAATACCGTTACCTGGTCATGCCGGTCAGGCTCCCAAACCAGTAACACGCATCATCGCTGCCGCACGATGAGCCACCAAAACCACGAAAAAGAGGAACGCGATCGTGCATATTGGACTTGTTGGACTAGGAAAAATGGGCTTCAACATGAGGGCCCGTTTGTATGCAGCACAGATTGAGGTGACAGGTTTCGACAGGAATCCCGCCGTCACCGATGTAGCTTCCATGGCTGAGCTGGTGGCTGCAGTTCCGGCACCACGGCTCATGTGGGTCATGGTTCCTTCCGGTGACATCACGTCGTCGGTCATCAATGAACTAGCCGAACTGCTTGAACCGGGCGACTTGCTCGTTGATGGTGGCAACTCACGGTTTACTGAAGATCAGAAACACGGCGAAATGTTGGCCGCAAAGAACATCGGTTTCATGGATGTTGGTGTGTCTGGCGGTGTATGGGGCCTGGAAAATGGCTATGGCCTGATGGCTGGCGGATCCAAGGAAAACATTGCCCGGGCATTGCCAGTCTTGGATGTGCTTCGCCCCGAAGGTGAGCGTGCCGACAGCTTTGTTCATGTGGGTGACATTGGGGCCGGCCACTACGCCAAGATGGTTCACAACGGTATCGAGTACGGCTTGATGCAGGCCTACGCCGAGGGCTATGAGCTCCTCGCCAAGAAGGACATCATCGAAGACCTGCCCGGTACGTTCCGCGCCTGGCAAAAGGGAACAGTCGTTCGTTCCTGGCTGCTGGATCTCATGGTGAAGGCGCTCGATGAGGATCCTGGACTGAAATCCATCGATGATTACGTTGAGGATTCCGGTGAAGGACGGTGGACGGTTGAGGAAGCCATTGCCAATGCTGTCCCCGCACCAGCCATCACGGCTGCGCTTTTTGCCCGATTCTCCTCCCGTGAAGACAACTCACCAGCCATGAAAATGGTCTCGGCCTTGCGCCACCAATTTGGTGGACACGCCACAAAACCTGCCGGTTCCTGACAGTGGATAAATCTCAGCTCAATGTATCTTGAACATCTTTCTCTTACCGATTTCCGCAGTTATGCTCAGGTCGATCTGACGCTGGGCCCGGGCGTGACAGTGCTGGTTGGCTCCAACGGATGGGGAAAAACCAACTTTGTTGAAGCGATTGGCTACCTCTCAACACTGTCTTCGCACAGGGTGAACCAGGATGGGCCCCTTTTGCGTTTCGGCACTGAGCGGGCGCTCATCCGGGCCCAGCTGGTGCGTGCCGAACAGAAGGTCATGATTGAGGTTGAGATCAACGCCTCGCGGGCCAACCGTGCCCGGATCAACCGGGCCAACCCCATCAGGTCCCGGGACATTTTGGGCATCTGCCGAACAGTCTTGTTCGCGCCGGAGGATTTGGCGTTGGTCAAGGGTGACCCCGGCAACCGGCGCCGTTTTTTGGATGACTTGTTGGTGGTTTTGCTACCGAAACATGCCGCCACACGCAGCGACTATGAACGGGTACTCAAGCAGCGCAACGCCTTGCTGAAGTCTGCCCGGGCAGCACATTTTTCGCGGTCCGGTGTGTCGGAAGTGCAGTTGGCAACCTTGGATGTGTGGGACCAACACCTGGCACTTGTCGCCGCGAAGCTGTTGGCGGCACGGTTGGCTCTACTCAACCGCCTGCGCCCCCATATGGCAGAGGCCTATGCCCAACTGACGGACGGTGCCAAACTTCTGCGAGCCAACTACATCAGCAGTTTGGCTGATCCTTCCCCGTATGACGGCGCCTCCCCCGACACTGTCGACGGCGTAGAACACACCGAGGCAACTGACGGACTAGACCTTTCACTCTTCAGCGTCGAGGAACTGGTAGACATGTATGGCGCCGAGTTGCAAAGGTCCAGGTCCCGCGAATTGGACCGAGGAATGTCATTGGTGGGACCCCATAGGGACGAACTTGAGCTGTTGTTGGGTCAGGCCCCGGCCCGCGGCTATGCATCCCACGGTGAATCCTGGTCGATCGCCCTAGCGCTGAGGCTCGCGTCATTTCATGTCCTCGATGAGGACAAGCATGTTTCCGGAAACCAGCCCATACTGATCCTTGATGATGTTTTTGCTGAACTCGACGCCCAACGGCGCCGGAAATTGGCCGTGATGGTTGCCTCTGCCGAACAGGTGTTGGTGACGGCTGCTGTTGCGGAGGACATTCCTGAGGAACTTGCTGGCTCCAAGGTTCAGGTGATACCCGGTGGCGTAGTTCCTCATGAGTGAGGTGCCAAGCGGTCCCTCAAGTAGTGATCCCACGGGAAAGAAACGCAGCAAACTTGCTGCCGCCACTGACCACGTCACCGAAGTGGATGCCGCCCAGGCAGCCCTGAACCGGATGCGCACCATCGCCAAAAGTCGTGGCGAACTGAGGATTCCGCGCAGCAGGCTGGGCGAAAAAGTCACGCCCAAGGCCAAGCGGCAACCATTTCTTGACGCCAAATATGGTGGAGGGAGGGACCCCTTGGGTCTGGGCAACGTTGTGAGCCGGCTGGTCTCGGACAGGGGATGGAGTTCCCCGCTGGCCGTGGGTTCGGTCATGGCCCAATGGGACACCTTGGTGGGTCCGGAGATCGCCGCCCACTGCCAACCAGAAAGCTTTGAGGCCACTACTCTTCACGTTAGATGTGATTCCACCAGTTGGGCCACCCAGTTGCGCCTGCTCTCATCATCGCTGCTGGCCAAATTTGATGGCGACCTGGGCCGTGGCGTGGTGACAAAAATTCTGGTGCTCGGTCCGGCTGCGCCAAGTTGGCGCAAGGGTTTCCGCAATGTCAAGGGACGCGGTCCGCGAGACACCTACGGGTAATTCCAACCGCGGGAGAGAACCAGCCAAAGCGCTACCACGGGCAGCGGATAACGCCCTGCAGGACGATTCGAACCCCCTGGGGTGTACATCCCCTTAAAGATGGAATAACGATTGCGTTCTGAGCCGCTTTTCTCCCCGCCTAGGGCACGTTGAGAGCGCGCATACACCATTCTCAAGGTAGAATTGGGCCATAACTGTCTCTCCGCGGCGCTGTGGCTCGTTCTTGGTTTCGTTGAGAGCGGTATTTATCTGCCTTCAACGAGGACTCGATGCACGGGAACGTGAGAGTCGTGCCCTGTCTCAACGTTGGCAATCGAGCTGAACAATAAGAGGGGTCGAACGCGCCTGTGACGACGAACAATTCGGATAGTGCCGTGAATCCAGAGTCGGAAAACACGCTGTCTAGTGAGGTTGAAAAAACCGCGAAAGCGGCAGACACCAGTCACTATGATGCCAGTGATATCACTGTGTTGGAGGGCTTGGAAGCCGTCCGCAAGCGTCCTGGCATGTACATCGGTTCCACCGGTCTGCGCGGTTTGCACCACTTGGTTTACGAGGTGGTGGATAACTCTGTCGATGAGGCTCTGGCAGGCTATTGCGACCACATTGAAATCTCCCTGACAGCCAGCGGTGGCGTCAAGGTAGTGGACAACGGCCGTGGCATTCCGGTTGACATTCACCCCACAGAGGGCAAGCCCACGGTTGAGGTTGTCATGACCATCCTGCACGCCGGCGGAAAATTCGGTGGTGGCGGCTACGCCGTCTCAGGTGGCCTGCACGGTGTGGGCATTTCAGTGGTTAACGCCCTGTCACGCCGGGTTGACACGGAAGTTCGGCGTAAGGGCTTCGTTTGGCGGATGAGCTTCGCCGACGGCGGCAAGCCTCAAGGCACACTTGTCAAGGGTGAGGTCACCACCGAAACAGGCACCACGCAGACGTTCTATCCGGACCCGCAGATCTTCGAGTCAATCGAGTTTGATTTTGAGACTCTGCGCGCGCGTTTCCAGCAGATGGCGTTCTTGAACAAGGGCTTGAAGATTACGCTCACTGACGAGCGCCCTAGCAAGGACGTCAATGACGAAGACCCCGATCTTGACGCCATTCCCGAGGGCAAGGACATCACCACAGGCAAGCGCGAGGTCGTCTACCAGTACAAAGACGGTCTGCTTGACTACGTCAAGCACCTGAACTCCTCCAAGAAGGTCGACGTCATCCACGAGGATGTCATTGCCTTTGAAACCGAGGATGCCTCCCGCAGCATGGCCGTGGAACTTGCCCTGCAATGGACCACCGCCTATTCGGAGAGCGTGCACACGTACGCCAACACGATCAACACCCATGAGGGTGGAACCCACGAAGAGGGTTTCCGCGCCGCCATGACGACACTGATCAACCGGTATGCCCGCAAGGAAAAGATCATCAGGGAAAAGGATGACAACCTCACAGGGGACGACATCCGTGAAGGCCTCACAGCCGTCATTTCCGTGAAACTGTCCGAACCCCAGTTTGAGGGCCAGACCAAGACCAAGCTTGGCAATTCCGAGGTCAAGGGATTTGTCCAGCGCGTGGTCACCGACGGTCTGGGTGACTGGCTCGAACGGAACCCCGGGCCCGCCCGCGACATCATTCGCAAGTCCATCCAGGCCTCGCAAGCACGTCTTGCGGCCCGCAAGGCCCGCGAAAACACCCGCCGCAAGGGCTTGTTGGAGTCCGGCGGCATGCCTGGCAAGCTCAAGGATTGCCAGTCCAAGGATCCTGCACTGTCGGAGATCTACATTGTGGAGGGTGACTCCGCTGGTGGTTCAGCGGTACGCGGGCGGAACCCAACCACGCAGGCCATTCTGCCTCTGCGTGGAAAGATCCTGAACGTGGAGCGCGCACGTCTCGACCGCGCCCTGGGAAATGCCGAAGTCCAGGCCATGATCACGGCGTTCGGCGCCGGCATTGGTGAAGACTTTGACGTTGCCAAGGCCCGGTATCACAAGATTGTCTTGATGGCTGATGCCGACGTTGACGGCCAGCACATCACCACCCTGTTGCTGACCCTGCTATTCCGCTACATGCGTCCGTTGATTGAAAACGGCTACGTATACCTTGCCCAGCCGCCGCTGTACCGGATCAAGTGGTCCAACGCGCCGCACGACTATGTCTTCACGGACAAGCAGCGTGACGCAGCGTTGACTGCCGGTGCTGCTGCCGGGCGCCGCATCCCCAAGGAAAACGGCATCCAGCGCTACAAGGGTCTGGGCGAAATGGACTACACCGAGTTGTGGGACACCACCATGGATCCGGCGCACCGCACACTGTTGCAGGTCACCATGGAAGATGCTGCCGAAGCGGACCAGATTTTCTCCATCCTCATGGGTGAAGACGTGGAATCACGACGTAACTTCATCCAGCAAAACGCCAAGGACGTAAGGTTCCTCGACATCTAGCCAGGGCGAAGCATGGCCCCCTAGTTATAGTGCGAATCAGACATATATTTGGAATGGAATATAGCAAATCATGAGTGACGAAACCCCTCAGAATCCTGACGAAACCACCGTGGATGCCACGGGAAATGACGTCCTTGAAGGCAATGTAATGCACGACAGGATCGAGCAAATAGATCTCCAGGAGGAGATGAAACGCTCCTACCTTGACTACGCCATGGCCGTCATTGTGGGCCGTGCCCTCCCCGACGTGCGTGACGGGCTCAAACCCGTGCATCGCCGCGTACTGTACGCCATGTTCGACGGCGGATACCGCCCCGAACGCTCCTTCAACAAGTGCGCACGTGTGGTGGGTGAGGTCATGGGCCAGTACCACCCGCACGGTGACACGGCCATCTACGACGCCCTGGTTCGCTTGATTCAGGACTGGACCATGCGTTACCCCTTGGCTTTGGGGCAGGGCAACTTCGGTTCCCCCGGCAACGACGGTGCTGCCGCTCCGCGTTATACGGAAACCAAGATGGCACCACTTGCCATGGAGATGGTGCGCGACATCGACGAGGAAACTGTCGATTTCCAGGACAACTATGACGGCAAGAACCAAGAGCCCACCATTTTGCCCTCACGGTTCCCGAACCTGTTGGTCAACGGGTCCTCAGGTATTGCCGTGGGCATGGCCACCAACATTCCCCCACACAACCTCCGTGAGGTGTCCGAGGGTGTGCAGTGGTACCTGGCCAACCCCAATGTGGGCAGGGAAGAGCTCCTTGAGGCGCTGATTGAGCGTGTCAAGGGCCCTGACTTTCCCACAGGTGCCCAGATATTGGGGCGCAAGGGCATTGAGGATGCTTACCGGACAGGCCGTGGTTCCATCACCATGCGTGCCGTTGTCAACGTTGAAGAAATTCAAGGCCGCACCTGCTTGGTCGTTACGGAACTGCCCTACCAGGCCAACCCCGACAACTTGGCCATCAAGATTGCCGATTTGGTCAAGGACGGCAAGATTGCCGGAATTGCTGATCTTCGCGATGAGACTTCCGGCCGTACCGGCCAGCGCTTGGTGGTTGTCCTCAAGCGTGACGCCGTTGCGAAGGTTGTTCTGAACAATCTATACAAGCACACCCAGCTGCAGGAAAACTTTAGCGCCAACATGCTGGCCATTGTTGATGGTGTGCCGCGCACGCTGCCTCTTGACGCGTTCATTCGTCACTGGGTGACTCACCAGATGGACGTCATTGTGCGTCGCACCAGGTTCCGCCTGCGCAAGGCGGAAGAAGAAGCGCACATTCAGCGCGCGTTGTTGAAGGCGCTCGACGCCCTTGACGAGGTCATTGCCCTGATCCGACGGTCCTCCACCACTGAGGAAGCCCGCGATGGCTTGATCCAGCTGCTGGAAATCGACGAGATCCAGGCCAAGGCCATTTTGGATATGCAGTTGCGCCGTTTGGCCGCTCTGGAACACCAGAAGATCATGGACCGCCGGGACGTGCTGGAAGGCTTGATCACCGAGTTCAACCGTATTCTGGCTGATCCCGAGGTCCAGCGCGGCATTGTTAGCGATGAACTGGCCGAGATCACCGCCCGCTTCGGTGACGATCGACGCACCGAAATCATGATGGGCTACGACCCCAACATGAGCATGGAAGACCTCATTCCTGAAGAGGAAATGGTTGTCACCATCACCCGTGGCGGCTATGTGAAGCGCACACGCAGCGACAACTACCGGTCCCAGCACCGTGGCGGCAAGGGCGTCAAGGGTGCAGCGCTCCGGGGCGACGACGTCGTCGAGCACTTCTTTGTCACCACCACCCACCACTGGCTGCTGTTCTTCACCAATCTGGGCCGCGTATACCGGGCAAAGGCGTACGAACTTGTTGAAGCCGGCCGCGACGCCAAGGGCCAGCATGTTGCGAACTTGCTGGCTTTCCAGCCCGACGAGAAAATCGCCCAGGTGATGGAACTCAGGGACTACCAGCAGTCCCCCTATCTGGTGCTTGCCACCAAGAATGGTCTGGTCAAAAAGACCTCCTTGGAGGATTACGACACCAACCGTTCGGCCGGTGTCATTGCCATCAACCTGCGCGACGGCGACGAACTGGTCTCCGCCCAGTTGGTTTCGGACACCGACGATCTGCTCCTGGTCTCCCGAAAGGGCCAGTCCATCAGATTCACTGCCACCAATGAGGCCTTGCGCCCCATGGGCAGGGCAACATCGGGTGTCACGGGTATGAAGTTCCGCGACTTTGATGAGCTGCTTGCGGCAGACGTGGTTACCGACGACTCATATGTGTTTATTGTCACGGAAGGCGGCTATGCCAAGCGCACAGCCGTTAGCGAATACCGCTTGCAGGGAAGAGGCGGCTTGGGTATCAAGGTTGCCAAACTCGCAGAAGACCGCGGAGACCTTGTTGGCGCCTTGATTGTTCGCGAGGATGATGAGGTCCTGGTGGTCATGAGCGGCGGCAAGGTAGTGCGCTCCAACGTCTCTGAAGTGCCTGCCAAGGGCCGTGACACCATGGGTGTCATCTTTGCCAAGCCGGACAAGAATGACCGCATTATTGAGGTTGCGCGAAACAGCGAACGGGGCCTTGATGACGAAGATGAGTCAGGACAGGCTGAGATCCCCGAAAAAGCTGTTGACGGTGCGCTCGAAGGAAAGACGCAGCTTGATGAAGTACCGTTAAGCGACGAAGACGGAACAACTGGAGGTACCGATTGAGCGCCAATAACCCGATTCCGCGGCCTGGTTCCGCCCCAAGGGTAGGTGCCCCGGGGCGCCCCCCGCAGCGACCTGGCGGAGCGCCGGCATCTAAGGCCAGTGCTGCGTCGAAGGCGGCGCCTAAGCCCGCACCGAAGCCTGCGCCGAAAACGGCACCGGCGCTGGTCAAACCCGCACCTAAGGCAAAGGCCCGCCGGGCTCGGCTCTTGGTGAGCAAGGTTGAACCCTGGTCAGTTCTTAAGATGGCCTTCCTGCTTTCTGTCGCACTGGGTATTGTCACCGTTGTTGCGTCGATTGTGCTGTGGACGGTACTGGACACCATTGGACTGTTTGACACTGTCAACTCCTTCATCAACGACATCCAAGGCAAAGAGGGTGGCACTCCCATTGACCTCTTGACGATTGTCTCCTTGGGACAGGTTGCGTCGTTCTCAACGATCGTTGCCGTGGTGAACGTCTTGCTGCTGACGACCCTTTCGGTGCTTTCGGCGTTCCTGTACAACATCTCGGCCACCTTGGTGGGCGGCATCGGCGTCACTTTGACAGACGATTAGCACCAAAGAAATTCACTATAAATCCTTGAATCGGCGGGTCTCAGAAAGCCGACGACCCGCCGATTTGGGATTTAGGGAAAGTGTGCGGTAAAGTTTTGTCTCGGCCCGATGAGGGTCGGAAGGGCGCATAGCTCAGGCGGTTAGAGCGCTTCGCTGATAACGAAGAGGTCCCAGGTTCAAGTCCTGGTGCGCCCACGGAACCAAAAGGTTCTTAGGCAAGGATGGTTTGTAGTGAAGAAGTTGTTGATCTTGGTCGCAGCTCTCAGCGCAGCGGTTTTCTTGAATAAGAAGTGGCAGGAATCCAAAGTTGCGAAGGCAACCTGGAGCAAGGCAACAGATTCAGTCAATTGAATCTTTTGAATATGTTTCAGATATACTGAACAAGCCTCATGGGGGCATGGCGCAATTGGTAGCGCACCTGCTTTGCAAGCAGGGGGTTCGGGGTTCGAGTCCCCGTGCCTCCACCATGGGAAACAACCCCGGTCTTTGGACCGGGGTTGTTTTGTTTTAATTCAGCCCGCAACCGCCTACGCTTGAACAGTGATATTGATCCTTGCCATTGTGGGCATCTTGGGCGTCTCGGCTTCCGGCCCGATCATGGCAGCCACCGCAGCACCCGCACTAACGATCGCCCTATGGCGCAACGTTTTGGGCGCCTTCGCGCTAGGTGCGCCGGTGCTGCTGAAGAATCCTGGATTCCTTAAATCACTGACGCGCCCGGAACTGAAGTACACAGCTATTGCCGCAACAGCGCTGGCCCTTCACTTCGCATGTTTTGTGACCTCGGTGAAGATGACAAGCGTGGCAGCCGCTACTGCCCTTGTGTGCCTTCAGGCGGCCTGGATAGCCCTTTTCCAGTGGGTTAGGGGTGCAAAGCCGCCAAAACCCATCTTGCTGGGTTTGGGGGCAGCACTGCTCGGCGTGCTGGTGATCACGGGCTTTGATATGGGTGTTTCCCCTGAAGCCCTCATTGGAGACGCTCTGGCTGTCGCTGGGGGCGTGCTGGCGGCCATCTACACTCTGGCGGGGGCCAAGGCGCGCAAAAGCCTTTCCACGGGCGTCTATTCAAGTCTCTGCTACTCGCTGTGCTCGGTGATCCTGCTGGTCATGTGTTTGGCCTTGGGCCAGCCGCTGGTGGACATCCCCGCGGAGGCCTGGTGGGGCATCCTTGGCGTCACTGTGGCTGCGCAACTCTTGGGGCACACAATCTTTAACTACCTGTTGGCCACCATTTCCCCACTCGTGGTGTCCATGATGATTCTTGTAGAGATCCCAGGGGCCGCACTTCTGGCTGCCATCTTCTTATCGGAAGAGTTGCCATCAGGCACCTACCTGGGGCTTGGACTGATTTTGGCGGGCCTGACAGTGGTGATTCTGCGCCAGGGACGCAGCGGCCTCAAACGTCCCAAATGACGCAACAGCTGCAAAAATAGTTTGTGAAACAAAAAAGTGGGGGCCAGATCCGAAGACCCGGGACCCACGTTCCTCCCATCCGTTCCTCCGCAAGCGACTCTTTGGTTCCTTTGG
>NZ_JBTNDH010000043.1:0-26725 GCF_054511095.1 Arthrobacter sp. TMN-49
AGAGTAAGCCGGATACCCACATGTTGTTTTGGTTCGTTGGTGACAAGGTCGACTATTAATCACTGTTGGAAGTGCTCTCATTCGTTGGCTCTGAGACTGGCTTAGTCGTGGCTGCCTTGGCTTTGCGCGGACGCCCGCCTGCACTCTTTGTTGGTGACTCGATTCCGAAGCCCTTGAGGTCGGCGTCAGTCCAGCCGAGGCGCTGCGCTGCGCGATAGTGCTGCGCGTGCTGTTGCTCTGCAGTGGCAAGCTGCTGGCGTGAATGAGTGAGAGCCTTGGCAGATTCGGCCAGCTCGGTCACTGCGGCAATACGTTCGTTACGATCCGCATCTAGTTTGGCTGCTGCGGCCTGTGCAATTGATTGAGTGTCCATAACCGACAGCCTACCCAGCGGACACGAGAGTGTCACGCGAGGCTACAGGGTTTCCCGGCTTTATTCCGAGGCGTTTTCGTAACCGGCACCACAGGGGCAAAAACCTACAAACGCAACCTTAGCGGAGCAAGCTATACATTTACGGTACCGTAAATGGCTTCCAAGCTCGACGTTCCGTCGAGCTTCTGTCACACTGGTGTGTGAGTCCCCGAAGTTTTCGGGGTCGCTGCGCTGGCTTTTGAAGGAAGGTTTACGGCATGTCGGACTCCCCAACGGTTAGCCGGTTGGGTAAGTCGCGCCGTGACAATGTGGCCGGTGGCCGCAAGCTCGTTGTAAAGGTTTGGGTTACCGACCAGGAGAAAGCGGCACTTGCCGTTCGTGCCGTGCAGTCCAATGTGACCGTGCCCCGCTTGTTGTTCGATTCTGCATTCGCTTTGGCGGGGGAGTCCGCGACTGATCGCCGCAACCTGGCAGCGGAGTTGTTGGGCATCCGGTCATTGCTGGGAGCCGTTTCTAACAACGTTAACCAGATAGCCAGGCACGCGAATGCAACCGGAGAATTTCCGGCAGATGCAGCAGCGACTGTTGAGGCAGCACGCCGACTGATGGGCCGCATTGATGAGGCTGTTGTGTCGGTGATGCGGCCATGATGCCGAACATTACCAAGGGCACGCGCATGTTCGGACTCATTCAGTACTTGGCAGGTCCGGGACGCTCCAACGAACACACGGAGCAGCGCGTCATTACTGCATCCGATTCCATCGTGAGCGTGCATCACGGCGAGAAGCTGTCAGCTGAGAGTGCAACACGTCTTGGCCACGAGCTGGACATTCCCAAGGCCGTGTTTGGTACGAACTACAAAACCCCTCACGTCTTCCACGTCTCGCTGAGTTTGAAGGCCGACGAGGGCACACTCACGGATGAGAAGTGGGCAGAGATTGCCCAGGATTTTGCCGAGGGTATGGGCTTCACGGGCAGCGACGGCAAGCCGCCGTGCCGGTGGGTTGCAATCCACCATGGAGGCAGCAAAGCCGGTAACGATCACATCCACTTGGCCGTGTCCATGATCCGTGAGGACGGCACCAAGTGGAGCCAGCACAATGACCAACCACGATCACAAAAGCTGGCTCACGAGCTGGAACTCAAACATGGCTTGCGTGTTGCCCGGGGAGACCACGCCGAACGCGGGTACCACCCCAAGGAGAAGGAGTTCGCCCAGTCCCAGGGATTGACCGAGCTACCCCGCGAGACCCTGCAGCGCACCGTTCGAGCTGCCAGCACCGCCAGCCTTGATGAGGCTGAGTTTGTGCGCCGCTTGCGTGGAGCTGGCGTTCTCGTTCGCCCACGTTTCGCGCAGGGCAGCAAGACCCTCGTGGAAGGGTATTCCGTTGCCCTGAAACCGTCAGTGCGAACAGAGAAATCCGTTTGGTTTGGTGGCGGCAGGTTAGCCCGCGATCTGACACTTCCCAAGATGCGTGCAGGCTGGGATACCTCACCCGAAGCACAGGACGCCGCCGCCGTGGAATGGCAGGCCGTCACCGAGGGCAAGCGCATCGGCGCACCCGGTAGGGAAGCGACCGAACCGACTGCCGAACAGTGGGAAAAGTACACAGCCGAGGTTGGCCAACTCTACGACCGCATTAAGTCCGTGCCCGCCCACGATCCGGCCCTCTGGGCGCAGGTCGCGCGCGAAACATCCGGCGCATTTGCTGCATGGAGCTTGAGAACCGAATCAGTACCCGGCCCGCTGGCGGAAACAGCCAAGATCCTTTCCCGCACCGCCCAGCTGCGCCGGTTCCCGGTACGCACCGAAAACGCGCCCCTGCCCAGCGCCAAGGGCGCTGGCATGCTCTTGATGCAATCCTCTGTAGGGCCTTCCACGACGGCGGGCGAGGCGTTGCTACTTGCCCAGCTGCGCAACACCATGCGGGCCATTCACGACATGCACAAGGCATCCGGCAGGCTCTCCGACGCCAACAGTGTGCGCGGTGCTGCAGTGGAACGTCTTGCAGCTGTGAAATCTGGACTCGACGGGGCGCTAACCCATTCAGGGACCACGGCCACCCTCACCGAGCGCCGCCCCGCTGGTTCCCCTGCCGTGGAATTCAGGACAGAACAGGACGAGCGTATGGACGAGCTGAAAAGGCTCATCAATCTCAGCCGCCCCAGCGCAGCACAAGCCACCGGAAACCCGGAACCGGCCACCACTGCCGAAACGGTCAAGAAGGACGCCCAGGGCAAGGACCAGGGCCGGGGACGATGAACTAGGACAGGTTCAGCCCTCGCGCCGGATTCCAGTCGTGGCCACCAACGACAAAGGGCGCTTAGCACCTTCACGGTGCTAAGCGCCCTTTGTGGTTGGGAGCGTTGGTTGCTGGCGTTAGCGGCCAGTCTTGGCAATGCTGTGAGCGCGTGGCACCTGATTGTTCTTCCGGGCCTTCGTCGCTGTGGGGACTGGACCCTTGACCGCTGCGCTGGGGTGAGTTCCCTGGCTAACGTCAGCGAGCATCCGGGCCGAGACTGCCAGTTCATCGGCCTTGCCATGGAGAGACTGGGCAAACTCTTCCCGGCGTCCGGCAGTGTCCCAATTGTCCGTCGCGCGAGCATCAGCCAAAGCCAACTCCTGTGCGTGCCATTCAGCATCCGAGGGAGAAAGATCGTCGTCCAGCGGTTGCATGTCGCGCAGATCCCCGGCCCAACGTGCTGCCCCGTCACCATCGACCCGCGCCCCTGCAGCTGCGGCGTCCTTGAAGTAGGCCGCGCCCCGCAGTTTCTCAGACTCCCCGGCCAGCCCCGCCGCTTTCGCGTGATCTGCAGACGCACCAGGTACAGGGGCAGTTGTCGCGGCCTTCCACTGCTTGATGAGGTCGGCCTCCTTGGAGCGCTCGACCTCAACCGTGTCCGCGTAGCCGTGGCTCTGCTCCCACTCTCCATATGCTTTCGGGTCAGTCTCTTTCGCCCATTCCCGAGCCTCTTCCAGCTCGCGCTTTTGGGTGTCCTCACCCTGTGCGTGCTTGGGTGAGTCTGGGCTAGCCAGCCATGATGCGACCAGGTGGTTATTCAGCCGCTCACGGTCCCGCGCATCGGTGCTGTTGACCATCTCGCGCGTGTGCAGCCCGTCAAGCATGGGTTCGTTTTCAGCCGCCCACTGCTTCGCCTGCACCAACTCTGTAACCTGCCCCGATTCTGAGCCGGTCACGATCACGCCCCGCTTGGCCAGCTGCTCATCCATGACTTGCCGTGTGCGGGCAATCTCGGAATCCTCATTCGCCCACGAGGTTGCCGACTGGTAGGCGGCACCGATTTGTTCAGGGGTAGCACTGGCCCACCAGCGTTCTTGCTGGACCGGGGCCAAGGCAACACGCGCCGCGTGACGTTCACCTTCAAAGCGTGCCACCGCCTCACGTCCGGTTTGTTCGCTCTGCGCCCTGGCTCGTTCGATGTGCTGCTGTCGGGCACGAGCGGCCACCTCTCCCAGGCGGGCCGCAACCATCAAAGCCTGCCGCAGAAAGTCATCGAAAATTTCGTTGATACCGTCAGATTCGTTCATGGCCTAACTCTCCTTCTTGTTTGTTACTGGTTGGCGTGCATCGGGGAAAAGCTCCGGGGGCGCTGGAACCAGCGTCACCGGCTTCATTTGGCCCACATGACCCTTGGCTAGGCTGCACCCGTCAAAGGGGCCCTTGCCGTCCATGAGCGTCGGCATGTGGTGGTCTAGGTGGTCTTTCATAAAGACACTCATGCCAGTTTTGCCGTCGAGGCGTAGATGCTCCCAGGCTCGCCACAGTGCCTCAAGGCGAATGATTGCCTCAGCGTGTTCCCACCACTGCGGGCACCAGGTGAGCGTTCCGGCCCCGTTGGGCGCAATGTCCCTGCGGTACATGGGCACGAGAAATTCCTCCACCCATTGCGCGGTAGAGCCAAAAACGAGTTCCGGCTCTGGTTGCGCGGCCTGTTCTGCCTCTGCCACATCGAGCATGACCACCGGGACAGTGAATGCCCCGCGGGCGAACATTTCGGCTATCCAATCCTCAATAGCGGAAAAGGACCACAATGGGGTCCGGCCCCACGTGAGCGGTGGGGGAGCTTCACCATGGGCGACCAGGGTTCGGAAGGTACTTACTGACATCTTTTCGTCGCTGCGGTCATTGACCAGGGCAACCACGTCAGCGGTGCTTAGCTGGAACCCTTCCACCGGTGGCTGTTCCGTGTCGGAGTCATTTTCTGGTTCGCCAGCAAGATCCTCGGCAGGCGGGACAGTCACAGAATCATCGACGGGAATCACCGTGTTTCCCATGTCTGACCAGGCGTCCTCTGGACGTTCCGGGGCCTCCACATCGGCCCAGGCGTCCTCTGCCGGCTGCTCAGTCATGGTTCACCGCCTCAAGCCACCGCGACGGCGCTGAGGCCGGTTTTCTTGCCGCCTGCTGGGCTTGCCGGTACGCGGCAACCATGGGCAACTGATCCGCGTTTTTGCGGGCGAGAATTTCCTCTACGGCCTTGGAGCTTTCTGGCGTGGGGTCGTACAGGTTGAGGGAGAGCCAAATACTATCTGCGTGCAGACCAGCTTGCCAGGGAACCGTTTTGATCATCACTGCAGGAGTTCCCGACCTCTTCACGATAGAGCGACCAATCGGCATGGCCGACAAGTCCGCCACCGTCATGATGCGCTCTTTCCCGCCGTCAGGATTGACCGAGCGGGACCGCCCATTTTTTGACGAGCTATCCGAGGTGGTGTCGTAGGTGTAATCACCAATGAGGGATGACATTTTTCCAAGGAAATCTTCTTCGTCAATGCCCGAACCGATCACCTTGACGGAGCTGGCACTAAAGATCTTCCGCATACCCTTTTCGCCCCACAGTTCCTCCCCTTGAGAGTAGGACTGCAGAAAGGCAATAGGGATGATGCCCTTAGATCCGTAGTGGCTGTACTTGTCCGGCAAGTCCTTCCAGGGGCACACGTTCGCAATTTCATCCAGGGGCATCACCATGGGCACCGGCATCCGGCGACGTGGCTGCGTCATGGCAAATTCTTCGGCCGCGTCGGCCACGGCCACAGTGAGCGCCGTCGTCAAGGCAGCGGCAGATCCTCCGCCCTCCTTGGAGAGCAAGTAAAGGGTGCCAGTGCCGTCACGCACGAACTGTTCGGGACTGAACTGCGGGCGAGAATCCGAGGCCGATAGGGGGTTTACCCATTGGAGAGTGCTGACAAATTTCAAGGACTGCACCATTGCTTTAGCCGTACCCACAACACCGTCGCGCTGTGCTGGTTCATAGCGGAGCTGGGCCTCCAAACCATCGGCATAGGCGGCATACAGCCCGTTCTTTTTCTCCCTCAGGATGCGGGAAGGTTCGGCGGGCTTGCCCTCGTTGATCCAGTCATTGACGGTGCTAATCGGCTTGTCTCCGAGGGCAGCGGCCAAAAACAAGGCGGTCAACATGTCTTTGCCTTCACCATCGAAATAGGCGTCCCCAGAGACGCCAGGGCCGCGCCCTGCAAGCATGAAAATTTCGGCCAGCTTCAAGGCCCGCTCATCGTCTCGGACATAGGAAAGAGGGTTCCACCACCAGCTAGGCAGATCACCGCTGATCTTCTGCGGATCAAATGCCCAGATCTTCCCGCGCTGACTCCGAGGAAGCCGCGTAGCGTCGATTACATCGGGCTTGTTTGACGTGGTGGCCACCGCGCCCGGAGCGTCCAGAACGTAGGGGATAACTTGGGTGGAGGACTTGCCTTGACGAGGCCCCCAGATCTGCAGCACCACCGATTCGAAATCGGCGTAAATCTTCCGCACACCGGCCACCGTGACACCGAGGAAAATCCCAATAGCGTCAACGACACCAAAGCGTCGCGCCGAGGCGGTTACTGCCGGTTCCGTCAACTTCTCTATGTCTTTGCCGGTGCCCATCAGTTTCGCCTTGTAGTCAATGCGGCTGCGGCCCTTGCGGCTCTTGGCCACGGCTACCAGAACGAGCGTGACAAACGCCAGGAGCAACACAGTTGCCCCCACGGCCACAGCCGTAGAAGTAAGGGACCAGGTAACCCGTCCGCCGATCAGCAGAAACGGCGTGTTGAGCGGGTTGGCAGGAAGTTCCTGCCCGTCGCCACTGATCCACGAACCGCCGTAGATGCCCAGATCCACCACCACAAGGGCGAGGACAATAAACCCCATAGCGCAGAATCCGGCGATTTGCCCTCCGGTCATAGCGCCCGTATTACGCTGCTTCATCAGCATCCCCAAACACTTCTTGTTCCACTTCGGCCAGGTTCCGCCCCGACTGCCGGAGCTTTTCCCACCGCTGGTTAGTATCGGCAATTTCACCCTCAACACGTGTCAGCCGGGTTTGGACCGGAATGCCCGGTGCCTGTCCCAACTTGATGAGGAACTTGCCCCGCCCGAATGGCACCTGTTCGCCGTGCCGGTTGGTCGTGATCTTCTTCGAGTCAGCCCAAGAAATCACGCGCCGCTGTTCCGCGCGGGTCATGTCCCGCAAGTCCTGGACCTTCTCCATTTCAGACTTACCCAAACCACCCATAACCAGCATCGAGCAACGTTCCGCGAAGCCCTGAGCCTTCTTCCGGTCGGCCTCATCGGCCACCGCATCGAAGTCTTTGAGGGTGTGGGAAATCATCATTTGGCCCACCCCTTCATGCCGGTTCAAACGGGTCAGCGAATCGGCCCTATCCACGATGCCGCGACCGATACGCAACGCCCGCCACAGCTCATCGAGAACCACGTTGTAGTTCCGGCGAGGCTCAAGACCAGCATCGGCCAAGATCTGAGCGACCTTGACCCCCGCGAAGCCCGTAGACCAGGACGCCAACAACCCGGCTGCCTGCTGCGCGGGCAAGGTGTCAGAAATGGCCGAGAGGTCGAACACGCAGCTGCGGGTGATGTCGAACTTGTCCTCTTCCCGAGTGTGCCGGGAGAACATCGTTCCCAAAGGCCCACCGGACATTAGACCGTTGAGGGACTTGCGCAGGGCATCGGTGGAATCGGCGTAGCGTTCATCACTGCCACGGTCCAGAACCGCGTTCCGTAGCGCTGTGGGCTTCTCGGCAATTACTTGCGACAAGTCACTAATGAGAGGCACGCCGTCGAACTTGTCGTAAAGGATCTTCAATGCCGTATCGAGAACAATTTCTTCTTCCTCGCTCGGGGGCACCCGGCGCGAAATTGTCATCAACGCAACCATGAGCGCCTTAGTGTGTTCGTGCGCTTCGGTGAGGACTTCCTCTTTCAGACTTCCAGACAGACGGGCGGCGGCGTCCGCTGCGACACCCCAATCGAGCGGGTTCAAGTATCCCCGCCCGTTACCCAGGGGAATCCTCTTACCGCCTACACGCAGCGTTCGGGCGACGTGTTCACCCTTCACATCACCAAGGACCATGGACTTAACCCCGTAGAAGTCCAAGCCCATCATGATCTTGCCTACGAGGGTGGACTTTCCCAAGGCCGGGTTCGACATGAAGTAGGCGCTGGGTGTGGGAATCCGGCCACGCTCGTAGGCGGTGAAGTGATCCAGTCCCACAATGTTTCCGGTCAAGAGGTTGTTCCCCAACGGCACACCGTCCAAGGGCGAACCGGCACCGCTGGCGAACGGCCACAGCCCACAGACTTGCCGAGAAGATCCACGATGTTCCGGGGCCATGTCCACATAGGAGGAATACCCGCCACCAGGTGATCTGTAGCCGCGTCGGCTGGGTTCAACGTTGCCGCGCCGTCCGGCACGGACCATCCTGCGCTCGGCCTCTTCGGCGTCGAGCAGATCATTTTTTGGCTTACGGTTCAGCATTACATTGCCTCTCTTACCGCTGCTGGAATGGCTACATGATCAGGAAGCACCAGGCCCAACGGCAATCCGGCAGCGAATGCCACGTCTTGCGATCCGTATGCGGGCCGTGCAGTGAGTTGAGCTACTGCCGCCAAATCTTCAATTTCATAGGACGCGGCTAGGGCGTCCTCATCGTTGAGGACCGTGGCAGTAATGACAGCGCCAAAGTTGATCATGGCGGCGTCCTTAGCGACTTCTTTAGCGGTTTGAACCGTTGACTGAAATTCACTCTCGGCCCTAAAACTCGTGGTTCGAGTTGAGTTGGCCCGGTTAGCTGCGGCGTTTACGTCGGCCTCAGCTACGTCCATGGCCCGCGCTGCGGATACTGGACGGTAAAGCCAGGAAACCCGCTTACGGTCCACATCCCCGGAGGGCCTGAGTAAGTCCTCGAGAACGTTGGAATAGACCACGCCACGAGGGGCTACTGTCATGAGCCAGGATTTCGAGAGTCCCGAGTCGTGCCGGAGCCATTCCCACCCACTGTCGTATGCAATCGGTCCAACATCATCCCAAGACAGGGCCGGGGTAACCCCGTTAGCGTGGGCCGCCTCGATGTGTTCGGAAACCGCAGGATCGTAAGCGCTACGGACGATTTCGCACAAAGTCTGCGCGGTGACCGGATGAGCGTCACCAGCACCGCACACCTCCAAATGCTCTGTGAATTTTCCAATCCGAGTACCTAAGTCAAGGCCCACGTCCTGAACCTTGCGCCCGCGTCCGGCTCCCGGCCTCCACGTGGTGAAAGTGATAGCGATCCAGGCCCGCGTAGTCTCTGACTCTTGCGGGAAATCAGTCTTGATTTCTTCCATCATCAGCACCGAGGCGGGGGACGCCTCCGTGTGTCGGTTCGCGTCAATCTCGTTGCGCAACCGTGCACCGTAGTCCGGTGCAGTCTCGACAGTGACAGATGCCGCCACAATGTCCGAGGACTTCGACAAGCCACCCAACCAGCTGCCCCAGTTGGCCACGTAGGCGTCAATGTTTTCTCGATCATCGAGTGCCAAACCAGTCGGCTCGACCTCGATAACAATCGTGGCGTGATTCGTAGAGGGCATATGCAGCAGCGCAAAGGGACGCTCGAAACTATCCTCAAACTCGTGCAGCTCCGACTGAGCCAACAAACCAGGAAGCCGCGCTTTGCCACCAGGAATCATTCCCACCGGACCTGAACGGTAGAGGTTGTGGCGCTTGCTAGCTGCCCGGTTATGGGTAGCTTTGGCGATCCATCGTTCCACCCGTGAGCGTCCATGCTTGTCCTTCATGGTCAAGGTCAAAAAGGCCAAACCCAACACCACGAGAGACACCCCGCCTACCAGCGGACCGAGCAAACGGAACGCAAAGATGATCACCAGCAAGCCAAGGATCAGCAGGCCAGTTTCAAGCGCCCCGAAACGGCCGATACCTGCCGTTCGTGGCTTACGCCAGTTCCCATAAGTTGGTTCCTCATACGTTGTTTGCTGACTCATCTTGGTTATCCTTTGCTCCCTGACGGGCCTTCACCCGTTGCTGATTCTGCGACCCCTTTGGCCACATCTGCCCCTGCCTTGACTGCTTTAGCACCTGCCGCAACAGCCATACCGGCGGGGCCGCCCGCAGCCGCCGCACCACCAGAGGCCGCGCCACCTGCTGCGGCTCCTGCGCCCTTACTGGCTCCTGCAGCTGCACCGGCAGCGCGACGCCCGGAGGCTGCACCACTTCCGGCTCCTGCACCGTTACCGGCTCCTGCACTTGCACCAGTTTTGGCGCCATTCCCGCTATTCTGCGGACCTACCTGAGAAGACTTGCCACCAGAAGGACCGGACTTAGCGCCGGAAGCATCCTTAGTGGTCTTTGATGCGGAGTTGTTTGAAGTCTTCGATGAACTGTGGCCACCGGACCGGCCACCACCGCCACCACCACCCAAGCCCTTACTAATTGCTCCCGAAGCCAAGGAACCGGCCATAGCTCCCATGGCTGCACCGCCACCGCCACCACCGGCTACCGCGCCAACCATCGGCGCAGCAAAACGCATCAAGGCCGGTAGAGCTACCAAGGCCAGAACCATCAGTCCCAACCCAGTCAGCAACTTCACACCGCTCTCCTTGTCTCCACCCAACACATCGGATCCAGTGAGCTTGAAAGCCGTTGCATAGATCAATGCCGCAACAGGTTTGTAAGCGATAAAGGCAAGGGTCCAGCCCACAAAGCGCTGAAACCATTGCTTGCCCGCCTCGGTATTTGTAAAGGACGCTGCTGTGGGAAACAGCCCGGACAGCAAAACGAGGGCACCCACGCGACCAATCATGATCCCGAGCTGCAAGAGGGACGTTACGAGGGCCGTAACACCCAGCAGAATGACCAAGAAAACACCCGAGGAACCTGTAAGAGGCATCATCAGTAGCAGGTTCGTCCCGAACCCGGTCCCGTTCGTTGAGTTGTCAATCAGGGACTTAGCGAGGGAATCTGAGGCGACAATAAGCAGCTGAATCGCGGTTACTGCACCAGAAGCAACAAGGATGAAACGAACCAGCCCCACGACAATCTGCTGCAGCGGCTCGCCGCGCCGTTCATAGATCATGCGGCCCGCACCAATTAGCACGCCGAAGATTGCCAAGGACAACGTCCAGTACCAGAGGTTTGACTGAATGAAAGCGACCTCAGTAGAGGCTCCACCATTGGCAGTAATCAACGGCGGCACGTCTACGTCAACCCAAAACGTGCCCAACCAAGCAACCATCTTGCCGAAGCCCTCAGTGACCGCTTGTGCCATTTGTTCGAGAGCGCTACCGGCAAGTTCTTTCACACCGTCTTTGATCTGGCATTGAAAATCCAAGCCTCCGCACGGCTGTCCGTTTTCATCCATGGGCAACATAACTAGACACCTGCCCAGGGGATGAAGTCCGAAAGATTCGAAACCTGTGCCATACGTGAAAGGTTGTCAAGGTTCACTTTCCAGTCACCGGATTCCCATTTGAGAGGGACCGTCAACGAAAAATTCATGGCATCGGAAGTCTTGATGCCGAGGACAACCGTTGCGGCATCTTTTGCATAGGACTGGATCTTAAAACCCGCCAGTTGAATCGTCACGTCGCTAACCCCAGGTGCGAAAGTCATGGGGTTTTGTAGGTACTTATCGCGTGAAGGACCCTCAGCTGACAGGTCCTCCACCATGATCTGCCCTTGCTTTTCTATGCTCGCGCTAAAAAAGTTGGCGGCGGCGTAAAGCGCCCCAGTGGGGTTTTGTGCGTAGCACGTCCGCGCCCCATCTTCTGAACGCTTACCGGGGCCGTCCGTGAGCGACGTTGGAACGGCTGTTTTACCGTTCAGTTCCCATTTGCTCGTGAGTTCCAAGCCCGGTAGGCGTTGGTCACCGGCTGCGAGGCCGCATACGCTCGCGCCGTCGTCCGTGGACGACGACGGCAAGCTGCTTGACTCTGGCTGTGTGGGTTGCACTGCTGCTGGCTGGCCAGTTGGCGGAAGCAAGAAATAGACCACAGCCAAAACGACAATCACGACGATAACCCCGGCAGAAACCAGGAACCAGGGCTTAGTAAAAGGGCTTTCATGATCCTTGGCGCTGCTAGTAGCGCCCTTGTCACTCATGCGGAGCCACCCGCGGCGGTAACAATGGCACCCACAAGCCCGGAAGCCACGGCGGCGACGATGGCCCCGGCCATGACCCAGATAAGGCCGGTAGCCGCTTGACCGCCACCCTGCCCGTTGCGGTGGTCAAACATCATCTTCCCGGCAACGATCAGAATTGCCGCGACGGCCAGACCGAAGATGATCCATGCGATCCATCCAAGAATGGTCGTGAGGCCATTCGAGCCGGGAGGCGCGGTCGGGACAGGGTTGGGAATTTCGGCCTGGATCTGGCCCGCTACGAGAAGTACTGAGTTGAACATTGTCATGATGTTTTCCTTTACTGTTGGGTTCCAGCGGGCACGGTGTGCAACTGGATTTGATCTAGGACGCTGCGCGCGGAGCGGGGCACCGCGCTAGCCTCCGGGGTAAGTACCCGCCGCCATTCCTCTACCCACGGCATATGCCAGGTGTGAGGAACCGCGCCGGAAACGATTTTCGCCAGGGCAGCTAGGTCTTTGGGTAGCCTTCCCGGAGCATCCGGGACAACCACCAACCCAGCCAGAACGCCAGGCAAAGCACCTGAGGCGTATTCAATGGCGGTTTGTTGGGCCGAGCGAAGCCCGCGCATGTTGGAGCGGCAGACCAGTAAAACGCGGTCTTGGTCCTCAGCTGTGCCGGTGCGGCTTGGCCATGCGTGATCCGTGGCTATTGCACCTTCCACGAGGGAAGCAATGATGCTTTCACCCGCACCACCGTGTGTGCCCATGACCCACAGCGGCGGCACTACGCCCTCAACGGCCTGCCGAGGCACGCCGCTACCTGCACGCCGCCGAACACCCTTTTGAGGCCGCTGCGGCCCTCTGGGGTCCTGCTTGAGGACTGCCGGATTTGTCGGAAGGGGTTCGGTAGTCTCATTGACTGCCCGCAACCACTTCGAGGTGCGATCGGTGGCCACCATTACAGTCCCCGAGCCACCGCAGCCGCAGCCCGCAACCACGCACGGCGCGTAACTGGACGAAGCGCACCGTAGCGGATCTGGCCCGACTTGAGCGCCGGGTCAAAGGGAACCACTACGACCTCGCGGACGTAGGGCCGGAACTTTTCAGCCGTCGCCTGCGAGAGCTTGGATTCGCCTTGCTGGCGTTCGGAGACGATCACCACGGCGTTAGCGGCCAGCTCTGCGGACGGCTCGCCCTTGAGGTCAAGACCCTGCAAGGTCAAAAGCGCAGCCTCAACACGGTCCTCTTCGTTGGTGGTGGGAACAACCAGCTGGCTTGCATGGTCGATCATCCGGTTCCACTCAGCGCTGCGGTGGTTGTTACCCGAATCCATGATGATGAGGCGGAAATACTTTGAAACTACGCGGTGAAGAATGTCCACTTCTTCGGCGGTCACCTCATGCGTGCCTGACACATCGGAATCCGAACGCAGCACGTCGTATTTGTCGGTGCTTTGGTGGTGAACGTAGGCGTTAATGTCTGCCTGCTGGGCCGTGGAGGACAGCAAATTATCGGCACCGGCGATCACGTCAAGGGCGCTGCGCGTGTGGTCCCCTTGCTGTGTGCGCCAACCCAGCGTGCCCGTTGTGGGGTTGTTGTCCCAGGCACAAACGCTGGCACCATTGCGCCCGAAAACCGCCGCCAAATCTGCCACGGTAGGGGTTTTGTTGGAGCCGCCCTTTTGGTTCACGACGGCAATCGTGCGAGTACCGGCGAAGTGTTTGGACACCAAGCGAATGTCCTCACGTTCGCTCATTTCCTCCGCCGAAGGGGCTAAGGAGAACCCCAAGTGATTGACCAAACCACGGAATCCCTGGGTAGCCGGCTCAAGGGTGCTGGGAGCTGCCAGGAACGAACCAGCCTCACGCAAAGACTGCCTCCGTGTAGGGGCCGCAATCGGCTCCACAGGCGCTACAGCTGGCATCTGCGGCTTGCTGTCGGCCTCGGGAACATGCTTCGGCTCCACGGTCGGCAATGGCGGACGCACAGGGTCAGGTGCAGTAGCCTCCCTAACGGAATCAAACACAACAGCATCAAAGTTGGCCGGGTCATAAACGGAAGCCAAAGGCTCCTTCGCCAACTCGGACTTGCCAGCACCAGGAACGGCTTCAATTAGCGCCTCAACGCCTTCGTCCTCGGGGAACCCTTCGTTGTATTCCTCTTCAATATCCCCCTCAGGAGACACCAGGAGTACGGCCAGCCCGTCGCTATCGCGTGTGGTGACGCGCATGGGCCTGCCCGACTTGGAGGCGTGGCTCGTCACTAGGCCAATGAGGGCGCGGCGTACGTCCATGTCCGAGTCGCCGGTGACCAGCTGTTCGTTGGCACCAATCATCAGAACGCCCGTATGGTCGTCCTTGATTTGGGCACTGATGGGAGGGAAATCGCGAATCAATGTCTTGTCAATCATTGCTTGCTCTCTTTCTTCTCAGGAGTTCTTAGGGGCTATGGCAGTAACTAGCCATGGGTCCGTTTGTCCGGTCCGGTGGATCGAGACAACCCACTGCCCATCGTTGGTTTCAAATAGCGCGGTGGCCGTGAGGGGATTCTGTTGTTCACGGTTCAAAACCGGCCCCGATTTCACGGTGCTAACCGTGATGCGGGCCGGGTCGATGTATTGGGCATCCACCTTGTAATCCGCTGCCAGCAGCGGGGCAAGGTCACTAAACCAAGTCCGCGCGTCCACGGCAGGACGGGCAAACGAGGTCAAAGCCTGCAGCGCTGAATCTTTCGCACTTTGCTCACTCTCGGCATCCCACGTGACCACTGGAACGCTTGGATAGTGCTCCTGTGGCGGTGTGACGCTCGGCGTCGATACAACGTCGGAGGTCGGCGTGCTTGGCCCGGTACAGGCCGTGAGTGCCGCCGTGCCAACTGCTAACGCGGCCAATAATTTCCATGGTCCTTTCATGAAAGAACTCCTTTCGATTTCAGGATGGGTAGTGGATCAGTTGTCGGATTCGTTGGCACCCAGGGATCAGGGAAACGACCGGTAAAGAACTCAAGGTGCAAGTGCCTCCCCGTCACGTTTCCAGTCGCTCCCTCGATGCCAATCGGTGAGCCTGCAGCGACAGTGTCACCGACCTTGACCCGCAAAGATCCGGTTTGCATGTGGTACATGGCAATGGTCAATTTGCCGTCTAGGGTCTGGGCCTTGACGTGAGTACCGGCACCAGTGCCGCCGTCAACATCCGACGCGACAACGATCTTCATGTCAGTGACGGCGTACACCGTCCCAGCGGAACCGGGGGTGCTGAAATCAATGCCGTAGTGGAAGTCAGCCAGGACTCCCCCAATAGATCCGACTGCGCCACGCGGACCATACGGGCTACTGATTTCGGAACCGGGTAGTGGATTGACCCACTTCCCGGTCAAGTCCCCCACCACTGAGCCGCCCGGAGGCGTGCACACGCCGCCCTCAACCTTGGCCCCGCTCAATGCCTGGACTATCTCCACAGCTTGAGCGCGGAACTTGGTGTAGTGGTTGGGGTCTTGGTTGCCCTGTGTACGGTGGATTGCAATCGTCGGCTCCAACGACTCCCAACCGTCAATTTTCTGCATGGCCTTGAAGAAATTCGTGGCGCTAATGGTGGGGTTCATGCGGTCCGAGTAGCTGCCCCATGCCCCATTGTCGCGTTGCTGGAATAGCCCACGACTGTCGGGGCCAGCGCCGTCGCCGTAGTCAACAACTTTCAGCGATGATTCGCCTATTGCGGCCTGCACTCCAATGATCTGTCCGGCAAGTGGCAAGCCGAGTTTCTTTGCCGCATCCATGATCAACGCGGCGTTCTTCAACTGTTCGCCTTTGAAAGCGCCAACGGACTCGGGCAGCTTGGAACCGTCCACGGATACGCCAGGGACGTCGCACGTACCCGACGCTGCCGAGCTGCCGCCAAGCAGCAGCACGAATGCCATAACTCCGGCTAAGGGCAGCAAAAGAAACGCTGCAACAAGCGGTCCGGCTTTCTTCATTTCTGGTTCACTCCCCCACTCATTACAGAAACGGCTATCCCTTATCCCTGCACTGAGTCGTTGGTGCCGCTCGGCAGTTGGTTCCTTCGATCAATGCGTGCCGCGATCCAATCCACGACGGCCTCCCGTATCGCATCAGAACCATAGATTCCGGCGATTCTCGATTCCGTCCTTAGCGCCTCTAGCGCTGCGGGAGGTAACGAGACGTGCACGTTCTGGTGCGCGATCTTCTGTTCCATCTCCACCGCATATGCGCTTTGGAGTTCCTGCCCGGACTTATACGGGTGATCCCGCATGAGCGGTGCCTTTCTCATACCTGCCATTGCAAAGCCTTCCTTCGTCAAAATCGTCGCCAGTGGCCACCACACAACCGGAGCCACCGAACCGCCCGACACGCACGTTGCGCCGAACACCCTAGGAGCCGAATAAATCCACTCGGCGTACGAGGCCTGAGTTTGTCATGTACCACCGACGCCGAAGCCCCAGCAAAAACGGTCAAACTCGCCCGAAAACACCGGATAAACCCCGCCAATGCTGAGAGTTCTTGGTGGTCCAGCCATGACACCAACCCTCCAAGAACTGGCCGAAAGGACAGGCGATAAGTGCCCAACCTGTCAAAACGGACAGGTTCAACCGACCGACAAAGACTTTTGGAACATGAGCCACGGCCTTGCCTGGCGCAGATTCCCTTACAGTTGAAACTGTACACTGAAAACAACATTAAATGTTGTCTTTGGATTCGAAGTGTGAAAGTTCTTGAAAGTGAGACAAAATGATGCAATGCCCAGATACCTACGCCCCGATAGCTCCCTTCCCAGGGATGTAGAGATGGCTATCGAATCAGTAGGGACCATTTTTTCCCGCGCCATCGTGCGCTATCTGTCCATGAATGGGGAAACTGGCTCCGCAGAGCTGGCGCAAGTTCTTGGCACGGACCCCAACACCGTCCGCCGCTGCCTCAAACAACTGGAAGATGCTGGAATGGTTGCGGCCAGCGTCCCGGCCGGTCAGCGGCGCGGCCGTGCGGTCACTTTCACGGTGGACCCGAAGGAACTCAAAGCACTCATGAAGTCGCTTGAGGACTTCCTACTAGGGCATTAAACGTTCCTATTTTCCCGACACGCCGCACAGCTTCGCGCTTAAAGGTATGCCTATGCGTATGTTTGTCCCATGGGAAATGTACGACGCAGACCACGAGGCTCACTCAACAACGCCGATTACACCCAAACCAACTACACGATTTCTAAGGACAGCAAAATGACCTTAGAGACGTTTGCGCACTCTATCGGCGTGACTGCAGCAGAAGGCCTAGACAGGTTGCTGACCCAGTTCAAGACAGAACTACAGGCATCGACTGATGGATTGCCCGCGTGGATTGACCGCGACCAGCTACCGGAGGAACTGCCTATACGTAAGGCTGGTTAAAAGGAAGAAGCCCCGCTAGGCGGGGCTTCGGTCCGTATAAAGTTATTCGCTCTTCACCCTCTTGCTTGGCGGCCGAGGTGAAGGGCTCCCACAGTTACACCCTCAAGGAGTCTCTGTATGACCTTAAGCTTACACGCAACCCTCCCTTGCGTAAAAGAATCAACCCCCCCTAGTTTTTTTAAACCGCTTGCGCTTGTGCCCGCTGTACCTGCTGAGGAAGTGGTTAGGTATCGGCCGTGCCGTGTTAGCCGGATGCAAGAGCGAGGCAAGAAGCACATCAAGAAAGCTGTTCCCGCAGGCTCGATGCGGGCCGCTCATGGCCTTTACCAGGCGTTGCCGGAACTGGGCCGGGACGAGCGTCTTGCAGCCCGGACGCGGCCATTTCAGCGCCGCCTCTTGGGCTTTTTTGAAAAGCTGATCAGCATGACCGACTACGACACCATGACCGTGCGTGTTCCTTGGGGTGGCCGGGTCAAATGCTTTGGGGAGGCAGATGCCCGCCCCGGGCTGGCCGAATGGCTCGGTATCTCCCGCCGCACAGTGGCCAACTACCTAACGCTGCTGCACGCCTGGGGATACCTGGGCACCGTCGCCTCAGGCCGCTCGGCCGAGATGGTCCGTGAGAAGGACGCCAAGGGCAACGAGCTGCCCGTCTACGTCATCTGCATTCCCTCGACGCTGGCCGCTGTGCCGGACGCCCCTGAATCGGCGGATGTGGATAAGACTTGCACCCCCACCGCCCCTTTAGGGGTGGAACCTTCCAGCGAAAAGAAATTCTTAACCCGTACACGCGGGAAAAAGCCTCAGAAAGGCCACGGCTGCGCCGTGAACTTCATTGAAGGCGGCGCAAGCGCCGCAGCGCTCACCTTCCCCGAAAATCGGACAGAACCACTGTGGCCAGCTCACGCACCGACAAAGCGCAAAGGACAACGGTGGAGCGCCTCAGCGGAAATTCGTCGCCAAATCTACGCATTACGTCCATTGTCACAAAAATATATTGCCAACGTACTCAAGCCCTGGCTCAAAGAAGGCTGGACCGTCTCAGACATCCTCACCAACATAGACAGGAAGCCTGACGGCACTCTGTGGCCCCATGACGGCGCACCCGTCACCAGGAACACCCAACGCCTTTCTGAATGGCTCCGTGGCCGCATGATGGCCCACACAATCGACGGCAAGCCCATGACCTCCCCCGACCGCCGCAAAGCCGCCGAAGCTGCTCACAACAAGATCCTCCGCGAAAAAGAACTGGCCCGCGTCCTAGAACGCCAAGCGGAACACGCAGCGCGCCTGAGCCAAGGCGACTCCCCCACCAAAATCAAAGCCCTAGCCGCCATCCACGCCTTACGGGAAGCCCCGGCGAACTAATTAGGCGGCGATGGTTTCCCTGGACCGGATAGACCAGGTTTCCCGGTCCTGTCCATGGACCAGCTCAAACGTCACCAGGGGGCTTTTGAGGTTACGCCCGATCCTGGCCTGTACCTGCCACACCTCAATATCCATGTGGTACATCTGATCACGCGCTAGCCGCTGTGCCGTCTTCCACCAATCCACCCGCTCAAACCAGCGGACAGGCACCGCACCAACATGCCAAGTCCGCCCCTCACGCACGAACGAAACGGGAACCCCCGCCGCCGCGCTTACCTCCACGATTTCCATGGCCACAACGCTACGCGCGACCCCTGACATTAGTAATGGGGGGTGGCCGGTGAATAAGTTCGCTACTTACGAAGTTACGTACTTTGTTACTTCGGAACTTACAGACTTCCAATGTCTGTAGTACTGTTAGTTACAAGTCCTGTAGTATCCGAACATACAGACAACGAAAAGAAAGGGGTGGCGCTCCATGCGAGTGATCCCCGTATTGAATCAAAAGGGTGGCGCTGGGAAGTCCACAACCGTTATGAGCTTGGCGGCCATTGCTGCCGAGAACTCGCGCGTTCTCGTCGTTGATATTGATCCCCAGGGAACGGCCGCCGATTGGTCGGCGCGAGCAGAGGCCAATGGGCAAACCCATGCCTTTGAAGTCGTGTCCGAGTCGGACCCTGAGATTCTGTCCCGCGTGAGAGAGGCCGATTTCGATATGGTCTTTGTCGATACGCCCGGCAACATCGAGAACGTGGAATTGCTCAAGGCGATTATGAGCCACGCAGACTTTGCCATCATGCCCACGGAACCAGCCCCCGCAGCCATGAAGCCACTGATGAATACTTACCGGGCAGCCGTCGCACCATATGGCGTGGATTACCGTGTCGTGATTACTCGTGCTGACTCACGCGCCCCTGCCGACGTGACCGACGCCCAGGAACTACTCACCAACGCTGGATTGAAAGTGGCCAAGTCGTTTGTCCGCTCGTACAAGGACCACGAACGCGCCCCAGGTACCGGCGTTGTGGTCGGCAGCTACGACCGCACCAGGTCCGCCCAGAAAGCCGAATCTGACTACCGCACCGTAGCGCTAGAACTCTTCTCCGTTTGGGCCAATGCAACCGCCCCCCTTAAGAAAGGTGCCTAACCATGGCCACATCACAGACAACCAGGAAAAAGGGCCTTGCAGATATGCTGCCCGCACTGTCAGCCCCCGTCGAAGCGCCTAGCATGCCCGCACCCGAAAAGCCCGCAGCTCCCAAGCAGCCAGAGGTGAGTCCCACCAAGCCCAGCAAGCCAGCGGCCCCGACAACTCCCGCATACCTGGCCCTGCAACGTAAAGAAACGCGACTACGGGAAGAACAGATAGATGCCCTCACGGCAGCAGCTCGTGAACTCAACCGGGCCAAACCCGCAGGCGGGGAGCGAATCACCGAGAACACGTTAATCCGTGTGGCCGTGGATCTTCTGCTGTCCAACACGACAGCACTCACAGGCTCAAACGAAGGTGAAATTCGCAACTCTGTAGGTTTGTAAGTCTGTAAGTTACAAATAACCGAATATCGTAAGTCCGTAAATTACGAACTTACAAAGTTGCCCTCTACCTTGCCGCCACGCTCAGATCCTCGCAAGAGCGCGGCGGCAAGTGTCTGTAAAGAGTGGATCTAGTTAGCTTGGTCTTGGCTGAGATTTCGGCCATGGTGGCCCCGCTGTCCCGAAGCAGCACAGCGTGTTCCAAGGTGTCAGGGTCCACCACTGAGGGCCTGCCGGTGCGACGGCCAGCAGATGCAGCGACAGCGCGGGCGTGCGCTGCGCGCTCGACAGCATAAGTGCGCTCCATCTGACCGAAGAGGGCCAGCATGACCACGGCGAGCTGGCTCATGGGGTCCGCAGGATTGGATGAGTCCACCCGGATAGGGTCCGCCAGGTTGCGAACGCCTACACCGCGCTGGCTCAGCTCGTGAATCATATTCAAGGTGTCCCGAACCGTGCGCCCAAGCCGGTCCAGTGTGTGCACCACGATTACATCCCCGGCCCTGGCATGAGCCAATGCCTCAGTAAGCCCAGGGCGGGCCGTGGTGGCCCCAGACTTCTTATCCACGTGGATGCGTTCCCCTGGTATACCTACGGCGTCTAGCGCGGCCAGCTGGCGCCCTAGATCCTGCTTTGTGGTCGATACCCTCGCATAGCCAATATCCATGCTTGCACCGTACCGAAATTTAGCTCTGCACGCGGACAGCTGCAGGGACTTTTGGCATTAGCTTTTGGGACGGCCATGTTACGCGGAATCCCCGCATGTTTCACGACCGGCAGTGTCTCACCGGGGGAGTGTCCCGGTTCCTTGGAAGTGGAACGCTCCCTATTTCGTTCCGTTGTCTCATTTGGAAGGTAGACAGAGTAATTTCTCGGTTAAGAGATGATTGGACCTATGTCTGCTACCGCCGAAGCCGCTGAGGCTTACCCAATTACGTCATTCAGAGCCAGCCTGGGGTTCCCCGAAGGGTTCATCGATCGTCAACATCCTGTAGTTGAAACGAACAAGATTACCGAAGTGCTTCGCTTGAAGGCTCTCCAGCCACGTCGGCGGTACCTACTTGGGGTTTTGATTGCGTACATAGGCATGGCGGAAGATCTTCTTGGACAGCTGGGGTTAGGGATGCTTGACGACGTTCTGGTTGCCTACCCGCCTCGGGAAACTCTCGCGGGCGGATCAAGAAGCAATACGATGACACTTGAAGGGCCGGAAAATACGGTTTCTTTGCGTAATTACTACAACGCTGTTGAACACGTGATTCGCCATGACTTGCATCGGCCGGACTACCCTAACTCGGCTCCGCACGCTAGCCAGTCCTGGGTTCAACACCAGGATGAATTTACTCTAATCGTCAGCATGGAGCCGTCTGAAAGAACTCTCTTGGCTGAGCGTCTATGGGCAATGGTGCTGAATATCCCGGAACTAACTGCGGAGGTACATGGAGTACGAGAGTTGCGTCCCTTCGGCCACATACTAGACAACTTTTCAAGTGCCGTTTCGGGAGAACCAGGTGGTGCCGTTCTTCAAGGTTTGGCTTATGCCTACTATCGGGCGGATAGTCCAAACGTTACGTTGCGCGTGTTCAAGGTCGGATCAGGATCATCGAGGGTCGGCGCGGCTGGAGATGTTGATGGCTGGATCGGAGGTTCGTTGGCCTTGAGCGTTGAGGTAAAAGACCTCGATATAGGCGATGACGATATCGCCCAGTTTGATCAATTTGTTAAGCAACTGATCCGCTGGCCAAACTGTACTGCCGTCGTTCTAGCCAACAGTTTCTCCCACATGGCCGCACAGTACTTGGGGGAAAACAGCATTCTAGTGTTTGATCGAACCCAGATGTCCAGCAACGTTTCCTACTGGGATATTCCAAAACAGAAGATGGCCGTTCAGGAGTTCTACTATTTCCTCAAGGTTGTTCAAAATCACGCCAAGCTCTTGAAACGCTTCGAGGCTTTCTGCGACGACGCGGGAATTAGTTTGAGCTCGACCGCGGTGAGTATGCCGTCAAGCGCGGAATAGCATCTTTAGCGAGGGAATAGTAACTCTCGTCACGCTCTAGGCCTATGGAGGATAGTCCCAATGCATTGGCAGCTGCCAATGTTGATCCTGATCCAGCGAAGGGATCAAGCAACACACCATCGTCGAATGGCAAGGCGGCACGCACAAGCGTTCGTAGGAACGCTTGTGGTTTCAGGCTTGGGTGATTGGCCAACTTCTTCTCGGAAGCATTTGTCGGTGCTGATTGGATGACGTCGCCGAAAGGCCGCTCTTCGCTTGCGCGCCTTAGCCCTCCTGTGCCCCAAGTTCGGAGGTTATGCGCGACAGTGCCTTCAAGGGGTTTGCGGAAAAGCAGCCATGGTTCCCACATAGACCTGGGCATTACCGTTATGTCCCGGAATTCATCGTGTGCATTCTTTGGGCGATCACCGCCTCGAAGTGTCATCACCATCCGAACTACCTCCCCCCTACGCTCAAGCCCCGATTCGGCTAGTGCGGTCCCCACCAAGTGACTAAAAAGCGGATTTGATGCAACAAATACATGGGCGCCAGGTTTGAGGACCCTCAGCATGGCGCTTCCCCATTGAGTAAAGAAGGTTTTCAGTGCTTCGCGATCGTCAGCATCGGCGGTCGTGAATCGAGGCACGGGTGATCTGATCGCACCGTCAAGTGACGGTGGAATGCGCCAGTTCCCACCTTTGCCGTTGCGAAGCTTTTGTTGGGATACCTCGCTGTATTCCTCGGGACCGTACGGTGGGTCTGTTACTACGGCGTCGATGGAGTTCTCAGCTTGGGCCCGCAACCAGCTCAAGCAATCAGCATGTACCAAGGTGGATTTGCCGAATTTTGACGATTCAAAGGTGTCAAGTTTAGGAGAATTTCCAACGAAAGACGTCGCTAGCGCATAAAGCCCCCGGTCAACACGAATAAATTTTGTCGGCTCATTATTCAGAAGATATGAACGAACCGAGGACGATGCAACAGCGCGCCCTAGGGAGGCTTCAATGCCGTGTTGAATGGCCTGTGGTGACATGGGTTCACCAGATATTGAAAGAACCCTCTTGATCTCGTCCCGTATAACGCCTGGCTCAACCACAATGCTCACACTTACCTCCAAAGACGTCTTGACGTCTCAGGTTAGCATGCGCGAGGGTAGGAATGACGATATTTGGGACGCATGCATGTGTGTTCTAGGTTGCTACTAGATTCCCCTCCTACGTAAATTACCACCCGGTCGCCATGCCCGAGGCGCTACTTATTTTATTCTAAAGGCCGTCGCTGAAGATGAGTCAGGGGTGGCTTGGCGCGAATGGAATTGGATCTAGGTGCCGACATTCTCATAGGTAGTGCCGTGCAGTGGCATTTGGTGCTGTCGCGCTGTCCGGGAACCTCGCGTCGGGGTTACCTGGTTGTGGACAGGGAGTTGAGTTGGTTCTGATGATTGTCAGAGTGTCCTTGTAGCGTTGAGGGCGAAGCGGTCAATCGTCCCCCAAGGATGTTGGCCGCTTCGCCATTTAACTTCCACGTGAGCAGTAGCCGGCGGCAGGACTCCAAGATTCTCAGCATTTTCGCGAAGCGATGGACCTTGACAGTTATAGAAGCATCCAAGCCGCGCGCTGCCGTGTCACCGCCCATTGTGGCTAGGTTCTTTTCAGCCAATGACGACACATCGCAGGGAGCGGGGCCAAGTTGCCCGGGCACCTCACCCGGAGCGCGGGATGGGCTTTCAAGCGCAAGGGGATTTACGTCGAGGTACTTAACGCCCGCCCCACATCTACCAACCGCCGCGCACGCCAGAAACGACACCGAAAAACCTCCCAGATAATTCAAATAGGACTAGAATATATAGTTCAAATCGTGTTAGAATTAATACATAAGGAAGCAAGGAAACAACCGAAGGGAAGCGGATCATGGGACCCATTACCAGCACTCAGATAGACACCTACCTCGAGGGGTTCGACTGGCCGGACTTGGTTGTGGATGACCTTCAAATCCGCCTACTGGCTGAGAATCTTCTCGGGATCGAACAGCCGGTGAATGAGGAAGTGGCTAGCCACCTTGGCGAACTCATTGAGTTGCACAACGGCTGGCGCAATGACGCCTACCAGGTAACCCGCGGGGAACTGAATGGCCGAACCTATTTGACGATGCTTATCAATCGCTCAGACGAGTTACTCGGCAACCCCGATGGAGGGAATGAACTCAGCGCATACCGCGCCACCGGTGAACTTTGGAACGACCTCGACCCCCAAGAGAACATCCTCGACGACTAGCGCGGCCACGGTTCCGCACTCCAAAAGGTGCGGGACCGACCGGGGAAACTTCTTCCCAAATAGTTCTAATATGATTTGAATAAACAGTTCAAATCGTGTTAGAATTAGTGCATAAGGAAGCAAGGAAACAACCGGAAGGAAACGGATCATGGGAATCATCATCAAGACCACGGACACCGAGGAAACCATCTCGGAAAAGAGCCTCCCCTCAGCCGAATGGTGCGACGGGTATGACTACATGGAACGCGCGGGCGCGCAGGGTTGGACCGCCTTGGCTCTCTGGGGCAAGGACGGTTACGACTTTGGACAGTGGCCCTACGTGATCGGCTTCGTTCGCGTCGTGCGCGACGGTGCCCGCCGCCTCTACGGCTTCGGTCTCTATGTCGAGGGCGATCTAACTACTGACTATTACCGCAGCTGGGAGGCCTGCAATGAAGCGATTAGCCGCCAAGCGTTCTGGTACTGGAATGCCGGACAGAGCGACGGCCCCAAGGATCTAACGGCCAGCTTCGAGGACATGCAAGCCGAATATAAAGTCCCCAGCGACTACTAACCCGACCGGCCCCGCCGAAAGGCGGGGCCACCTACCAGGAGAAGGGGCAGGCCATGACGCAGAATAAGGCACCCGCCGCTACTGTCACCGTGTACAGCAAGCCCGCTTGCGTGCAGTGCAACGCCACCTATCGGGCACTAGATAGCAAGGGCATTGGTTACCTCATTGTGGACGTGACGGAAGTCCCTGCGGCACTGGAATACATCACGGAAGAACTCGGATACTCGCAGGCGCCCGTGGTGGTCGCAAGCGATGAAAACCACTGGTCCGGATTCCGCCCGGACAAGATTGTAGAACTTGCCAAATAGTTCTAATGACACTTGAACTTTACATTCAAATCATGTTAGAATAGTATTATGAAACCACAGAAAAAGCGGGACGTGTTGAAGGTCTTAAAGGCCAACGGCTGGCAGCTGGTTCGGACCACCGGAGGGCATGAATGGTGGGAGGGGCCGGACGGGCAGGGGGAAGCAATTCCCCGGCATAACGAAATAAGTGCCGGTGTGGTTGCCAAGCTAGCGAAGAAGCTAGAAACCCTCCCGAGCAACTGGAAGTAAACAACCCGGTGGAGGCCCGAAAGGGCCTCCACCGATTGAAAGGAACTTTGACATGACGACGACAACGGCGGTACGGACGTTGGAAGTCAACGCCTACAAAGAGGGCAAATGGTGGATGGTCAGTATCCCCGAGATTGACGGATTGACTCAGTGCAAAACCATTGACAAGATCCCCGAACAAGCCGCGGATCTGGCAGCGATTATTTTGAACGTGCCCGCCGATCAGGTGGCCGTCAAGGTTGACTACACGTTGCCCGAAGACGCGAAAGCCGCTAGCGAATCCTGGCACCAGGCACAGAGCCAGCTCACGGCAGCAAGGACGAATGTCGATGCGAGTCTGGCGAACCTCGCCCGCACCTTGAAAGGTGAGGGCTACACGCTCAAAGACATTGGAGCGTTGACCGGGTACACGTTTCAGCGCATCGCGCAGATTCTCAAATAGGGGAGTGGCATGGAGCAGGAAGCAACGCAACGGATGACGAAAATTCTTCTTGACCATATGGGAGCGACTGAGGGCGCTAAGCCCGGTGAAGATGTGCAGGGAGGTGCGACGTTTTCCACCGTTCAGCTCAGTGGCGGAAATCGTGTGGCGCTGCTGCACACCAGCACCAATGAAACAGATGTGCCGTCCAAATAGGCCCTAAATGCAATCGGGAAACCCGACACGCACAACAAGCTAGGAACGAGGCAGCAATGACACGGTACACCGTGACAGCAGAGAAAACCGGCCTATGGTGGTCCTTGCAATGTGTGGAAGTTCCCGGAGCTGTTAGCCAGGTAAAACGCCTAGCAGATGCGCCGATCATTGCCGAAGCAATCGCCTATGTGGCAGAGGTCAGCGAGGCTAGCATTACGCTCACCATTCAGCCCGTTCTACCGTTCAGCATCAGTTAGGAAACCATGCGCGGCAAGCCCTATGCAGGACCTTCGGACACTAACGACTTCGACGGGCTAAGTCCGGACCAAATGGCCAAGGCCATGCACGAATACCAGCTGTTGGGGGAGTGCTTCGAAACGGTCACCGATGAGGACATGATGGGCAGAGGTTGGGCGATTGAAGATCCACTCATTCTCGTAGAAGGCCATGCGGACAATCTACGCCGCGCACAGCGCGAGCTGGCCGCAGCCGTTGCCCTGGCACTCGCACGTGGTACGAGCTGGACAGCCATTGCAGAGGCGTTGGACATGAACGTCAATGACGCGAGAAGCGCCTACGACCTTCGGCCCTAGGCGCTTTGTTTCTCGTTTGAGAGCTGCTGTGAATCGTCCATTG
>NZ_JBTNDH010000044.1:0-24914 GCF_054511095.1 Arthrobacter sp. TMN-49
TGTTTTACTCACAACTCACAAGCAAAACCCCTCAACTGTCCACGAGGGTATGAGACATAGTGTCTACGAAGGTCCGAGACAGAACCGTCCAATAAGGTATGCGACATAACAGGATCAATCCGGGAATGTAAGCGCTTTCGGCGTCCAATAACTGCCACACAGATTGGGCGGGACTAGGCCGCGACAGTCCTAAAGCCCAGATTGCCGCTGGCGGAGTCGGGGGTATTGGAGCTCCTGGCTGCGAGCCGGTAACGGTTGCAATAGGAGTCGTGGCACAGGTACGAACCGTCGCGCATGACCCTGCCGCGGCCCATCGTGGGCCCTGCGGGGTCCAGCACCGTGCCCTGGGCCAGACAACCCTTGTAGTACTTGGGCAGGAACCAGTCCGCACACCACTTCCACACATTCCCGCTGGTTTGGTACAGCCCCCATCCATTCGGCTCGAAGCTGTCCACCGGTGCCGTGATGAGGAAACCGTCCGCGCAGCTGTTCTGGGTGGGGAAGGTGCCCTGCCAAATATTGCAGTGGTGGCGCGTCCCGCCGTCGGGATCGGTCCCGTGCAGTTCATTACCCCACGGGTAGCGGGCTTGCGTCAGCCCGCCCCGGGCGGCGTACTCCCATTGGGCTTCCGTGGGCAGTGCGCGCCCGGCTCACGCGCAATAGGCTAGTGCGTCGTCGTGGGAAACCTGGGTGACGGGGTGGTCCGGGATGTTCTGCCACGACGACAGTGCTCCGGTGGGGTGGGCCCAGTCGGCACCGCGCACATTGAGCCACCACGGCGTACCGCCTGCGGTGCTTAGAATATCGCCCTTCTCAGCCCGAACGGCCAAGTGGAACACGGCCGAGGTGCCGTAGACCTCGGACTCCGTCCTGTGGCGTCAACGAACGCCGCAAGGGCGGCATTGCTGACGGCGGCGGTGTCGATGCTAAACGCGGAGACCTCCACCTGGTAAACGGGGGTTTCGCCGTCGGCCGGGTACCCCTCATCAAAGGGATCGCCCATGGCAAAAGTGCCCACCGGGATCGAGACCTCGTCCTGAACGGCGCCTGCCTGGCGCGGCGGGACACTCAGCGAAAACGTCTGCGGGGCCGCCGGGGTGTGGGTGTGAAGTTCGGGCCAGCCGGCGGGACTGCAACAACCGGACATGGACTCTCTTTGCACGGGGAATCTCAGTGGGCAAGCAGTGAATTCCTTGCAGTCTATGTGTCCGTCGTGAGTTGGCGGCGGGGGCACACAGTGTGTCAAGATGGCGCCATGGATGCGCACGTTGTGATCATTGGTGGCGGGATTGCCGGACTATCCCTGGCCTGGCGGTTGGCCCCGTCGGTGTCGGTGGTTGTGGTGGAGGCCGAGAACGCGCTGGCGTTTCACAGCTCCTCGCGATCAGCCCGGCAGATGCAGCCAAGCTACGGCCCGCCAGCCATCCAGGAACTGACCCGACGCAGCATTGTCATGGTCGGGGAGATTTCCGCGAGCCTGGCATCACCCATCCTCAAGCCCCGGCCCCTGATCACTCTTGGCTCCGTGGCGCAGGTCAAGGCCCTCGTGGCCGGGGATTCGAAGCTGATCCCGCTCACCCACCGCGAAACCATGAGGCTCAGCCCCGATTTACGACCGGAGTCCTTCGCGGCAGCCGTTCTGGATGAGACGGCCATGGAGGTGGATGTGCCGTCACTGGTGGAGTTTTACCGCAGCCACGCTGTTGCAGCCGGTGCCGTGGTGCTGACCGGGGCGCCGGTCACCGCTGCCACCGCCCACGGCAGCGGTTTTGTGGTGGTGGCCGGGGAGCACAAAATCACGGCTGCCACCGTGGTGAACGCTGCCGGGGCGTGGGCTGACCCGGTGGCGGCCGTGTTTGGGGTGCGCCCCCGCGGCCTGGTTCCGCACCGGCGCAGCGTGGCCATAGTCTCCACAGCAACCCCGGCCAATCCCGCAGGTCCCATGGTGGAGCCCGCCGATGAGTCCTACTACTACCGGCCCGACGGCGAACAACTGCTGATCTCCCCGTGCGAGTCCGTGCCCACCGCGCCTGGGGACGCCGAGGTGGTGGAGGGCGACATCGCCGAACTCATCCTCCGCATTGACGCCGTGACCAGCTTGGGAATTACCGGCGTCGCACGTTCATGGACGGGACTGCGCACCCACCCGGCCGACGGCCTGCCGGTAGTGGGTTTCGACGGCGTCGTGCCGGGCTTTTTTTGGCTGGCCGGGCAGGGCGGCTATGGCATTCAAACGTCGGCGGCCCTGGCTACCGTGGCTGCCGGACTTTTCCTGGGGGAACCGGCAGCTGGCGACGCCTCACTTGCGGCAGCCTTGAGCCCGCAACGGGCCGGACTGGTCGAGTCTTAGCTGGCGGCGCCGGAGGCCACGACGCCCACGCCCAGCACGGCCAGGATGCCGCTGCTGATGCGTTCAATGAGCGAGTTGACCTTTGGCTTGCGCAACCATGTCATGGCCTTGTATGCCACAAAGGCAATGACAGTCAGGTACAAGGTGCCAATCACGGCAAGGATCAGGCCAAGGATCATGGCCATGCCCAGGGTGTTGCCGCCATGCGGGATGAACTGCGGCACCACGGCCAAGTAAAACAGGCCAACCTTGGGGTTAAGTAGCGTGGAGACCAGGCCCGAGGCAAAGGCCGCCTTGGTGCTGTAGCGCAGAGGCTGCTGGCCGTCGTTTTCGGCGGCCATGCCTTCCTTGGCAGCCTTGCCGGCCTTCAGGAATGAGGACACGCCAAGGTAGAGCAGGTACAGCCAGCCGGCAATCTTCAACCACCGGAACACTTCGGCCGACTGTTCCAGGATGGCGGCCAGGCCAACGCCCACCAACGCAGCCCACACCAGCGCACCCACGCCCGATCCGGTGGCGGCGGCAATGCCGGCGCCGGCACGGTTCAAGGAGATGCGCAGCACCAGAACGGTGTCGGGGCCGGGAATCAGGGAAAGCATGAGGCACAGGCCGGCAAAGGCCAACAGGGAAACAGCAGTCATGACAACCATTGTCAGCTCTGGAGGTGCCCAGCAAGGCGACCCCTGCCGACCGGGTCTGCCCTGCCAGACTCTGGCGGTGCCTGCGTTCCTAGGACAGGGTCACTGCACGGTGCGTGGCGATGCCGTAGCTGCGCCCCGGGTAATCGAGGCCGCTAAAGTACTGGTTGGTGTGCGCCACGATCTGTTCGCCCGTCACAGCAACCCCGCCAAATTCGGTGTCCTCGGTGGTGTGGCAGTCGCTGACCAGGACAAAATCGTAACCGTCGATGGCCGCACGGTGGGCTGTGGTGCGCACGCAGTAGTCAGACTGCGCCCCGGCCACGATCAGCCGGCCAACGTTGAGGCGCTCCAACTCCGCCGTGAGCGTGGTGCCCTCAAAGGAATCCCGGTAGCTCTTGAACACCAGCGGGTCGCCTTCTTGCACGGGCAGGGAGGGCTCAAGTTCCCAGCCGCTGCTGTGCCGCGGCATCTCCGGCTCCTCATGCTGGACAAAGATGACGGGAAGCTGCGCCGCACGGGCCCGGCCGATGAGCACCGCGGTGCGGGCCAGCACCCCGGAGACGTCAAAACAAGGTGCCAGCACATCCTTTTGCAGGTCGATGATCAACAAGGCAGTTCCGGGACGCTCATTGGGCTGGCTCATCCAAGGAGTATTTCATGCAGCGCCGCACCTGACTAGGGCAAGCGGGCGGTGTCTGCCATGCCAGACGCCCGCCGCAGCGTGGGCACCTGGGGTGACTGTCCGACGTCGTACGCTAAGGGCATGAGCGAACTGATCACCAACATCGGCGAATTGATGACACAGGACAGCGAGCGGGGCACCGTGCGCAACGCGGCGGTGGTGCTGGAGGGGGAGCGGATTGCGTGGATTGGCGACGCCGGGCACGCTCCTGCCGCCGACACGGTCACCGACGCGCAGGGCAGGGCGGTGCTGCCGGGCTGGGTGGATTCGCACAGCCACCTGATCTTCGCCGGGGACAGGACGGCCGAATTTGAGGCACGCATGGCGGGGGAGAGCTACAGTGCCGGCGGGATTGCCGTCTCGGTGAACGCCACCCGCGCGGCCAGCGACTACGACCTCACCCGCATGGCCATGGGCCGGGTAGCGGAAGCGGTGTCGCAGGGCACCACGTACTTGGAAACGAAAACTGGCTACGGCCTGGACGTGGAGCATGAGCGGCGCAGCGCCCGCATCGCCTCCACCGTGGCCGACCAAGTCACCTACCTGGGCGCCCATCTGGTCCCGGCGGGCATGGATGCCGACGCCTACACGGAGCTGGTGTGCACCGAGATGCTCGACGCCGTGCGGCCGTACGTGAGCTGGGCCGACGTGTTTTGTGAGCGTGGCGCCTTCAACCCTGAACAGTCCCGACGCGTGCTGGCGGCCTGCCGTGACGCGGGCTTGGGGCTGCGGGTCCACGGCAACCAGCTCGGCCACGGCGACGGCGTCAAGCTGGCCGTGGAGTTTGCGGCGGCCAGCGTGGACCATGTGAACTTTGTGACTGATCAGGATGTGGCCCTGCTGGCGCAGTCGTGGTCGGGTTGGGATGCCTCCGCGCCGTCCGGCAGCGGCGGTGTGCGCGGAACTGTGGCCACAGTGCTGCCGGCCTGCGATCTCTCCACCCGGGCCCCGCTGGCCCCCGCCAAGCAACTGGTGGATGCCGGGGTGCAGATTGCCATTGCCTCGAACTGCAATCCGGGCACCTCCTACACCTCATCCATGGCGTTTTGCGTGACCACCGCCGTGCTGCAGATGGGCCTGAGCGTGCACCAGGCTGTGCGTGCGGCAACGTACGGGGGAGCACTGGCCCTGGGCCGGGAATCGGGGGCCGATGAGGACGGCCGGCGGGCCGTGGGCTCCTTGGCTGTGGGGCACCGGGCTGACCTGCACATGCTCAAGGCGCCCTCGGCCACGCATCTGGCGTACCGCCCGGGCATTCCCCTGACGGCAGCTGTGTGGCGGGCAGGGGTCCGCGAAGTTTAGCGTTTAAACAACTAACCCGCAGAAAACGGCGAAAATTCATGATTTTCATGAGATTCTCGGCGTTTTCTGCGGGTTAGTTATTAGGGGGTTGGGTCCTTAGCCATGCCTGCGGTGACGGCGAACCAACATGGTTGCTGCACCACCAAACAAGGCCAGCAAGGCGACGCCCAGGATCGGAAGGACCCCGTTGGCGCCGGTGTTGGAGAGTTTTCCATCCCCATTGCTTGCAGTTGTTGCGGCAGTTGTTGTGGCAGCTCCCGCGCTGGCTGGCTGGCTGGCGGGCTGGCTGACGGCGGCGCCGGTGACTGTCAGTGCAAGGCTGACCTCGACCGGCTTGCCCTCGGCGCTGGTGCCGGCAATGACTACTGTGTGCTTGCCAGCAGGAACGTTGGCGGGCAGCTTGGCGGTCAATGTAGCTGTGCCGTCCTTAGCAACGACCGAGGTGCCCAACAGGACCGGGTCGGAGTGCAGCGTGAACGTTGCCTTGGTGCCGGGCTTGAAGTTCCGCCCCGTGATGGTCAGTTTCCCGCCCGGTGCCACAGTTGCTGCGCTCAGGCTGCCACTGGTGGTGTTGGTGGGAACGGCCGACGCCGTGGCCGACGGCGTTACTGAACGTGTTGCGCTCGGCGTTACCGAAGGCGTGGTCGTCGGCGTAGCTGACGGCGTGGCGCTCGGTGTTGCTGACGGCGTGGCGCTCGGTGTTGCGCTCGGGGTTACCGTAGGCGTCGCCGTCGGGACCGCGGCGGTGCAGCTGAACTTGGCATCCGCCCAGTCGGCCCACTCGTCACCGTTCAAGCCGGCAACCTTAATCTTCGCCGCATTCAGATCGATGTAGCGGACACCCGTGACATCAACATCGAAGGTATACCCGTCGCTGTCAACAGTCAGCTGCGGGGACGTGGCAAGAGTCTTGCCGTCCCCCACAACTGTGAAGACCACGTTGCCGCGGTGCGCCTTGGGCAACTTTGCGTCGTCAATGCCAACCACTGCGCTGAAGTTGGTGCACTGGGCGCCAAGGTAGTAGCGGATGCTGGAATCGGCGTGAATACCAAGACCCTTCGGATAAACCTTGCCGTCAAGGGTGATGGGAGTTCCATCGCCCTCGGCGTCTTCACCGTTGTTCAGGTCACGCTCAACCGGTCCCCATTCGTTCACAGGCGTGCCCACGAAGTCTAGGTCGCTGGCGAACGTGTCCTTGGTGGGTGCATCGGGCGGTGTGCCCACGGTGCTGATGGCCACGGAGCCTGTGGCGGCCTTGCCGTTGCTGTCGGTGCCGGAAACACTGATGGTGCCAGCGCCCACGGCGGCATCGGCTGCAACGTTGTACGTGAACGTTGCAACACCTGTTGCAGTGGCGGTGGCCTTGCCCAGTTCGGTGCTGCCGAGGGAGAAGATGGCCTCCGTGGCGGACTTCAAGTCACCCACAGTGACTCTGTAGCTCTTGCCTTGCTCCAGTGGCCCGCCGGGGGTAACCACAGGGGCCAAAGCAAGTGCGGGTGCATCGTCGGAGCAGCTGAACTTGGCATCTGCCCAGTCAGCCCAGTCATTGCCGTTGATGCCATTGGGATCAACAACTAAGTCAACGTACTTGGCACCCTTCAGGTCGACGTTGATGGGCAGCGCCGCCGAGGCGCCTGTCAGGACGCCGGAGTTGTAGAGTTCCACGCCGTCGCCAAGAACCTTGAAGATGACAGATCCGCGGGTCGCCTGGAAATCATCGATACCAATGACCGCAGAGAAGTTCGAGCACTGGGCGCCAACGAAGTACTTGACACTCGAGGCCGCGTGAACGCCAAGGCCCTTGTTGTAGACCTTGCCGTCAAGCATGATGGCCGGGCCGTCCTTCTCGCCCTGTTCACCGTTGGTCAGATCCTTCTCGGCAGGTCCCCAACCGTTGGCCGGGGTGCCAATCCACTGCATGTCAGAGGCGTAGGTGTCCTGCGTGGGCGGGTGTGGCATGGTGTAAACACCCACGGTGGATTCCGCCTTGCGCTCACCAATCGGGTCAACGGTGGTGGTGTACACGGAGTTTGCCGTGACGTTGTAGTTGCCGTCGGCGGAGGCCGGGGCAACAACATTCCACCGGGTGATGAGCTTCGCACCCGGTGCCAGGGTTGTAGCAGTTGCCGGGGTGAGCGGTGTTGCCGTCCAGCCAGCGGGCAGCTTCAGCGTCACTGCCGCGTTGGACACGGCGGCGGGCTCATTGGAGACCAAGGTGGTGGTGAACTCATTGTCGGTGCCCTGCTCAATGATGGGTCCGGTTTGTGTAACCGACAGCTGGGCACAGGCCGGGGTGGTGGATGATTCACCCAGGTCACGGATCTGCAGGTTGTCCAGGGACAAATCTGATGCCGTAGACCCCGTGCGCAACAAGCCAACGTAGCTGTCGCCGCAGGCGCTGGCTGTGAAGTTCTGTACCCAGCGAGTTGTCTCGTGGGTGGTGGGGAACGGTGTTGACTGCGTCTGGACCGCACCCGCTGTTCCGTCATAGCCGCCAACCCAGGAGTACTCATTGGCCTTGGTTGACTGGTAGTTGAAGGAGACTTCGTAGTCGTGGCCGGGCTTGAAGGGCATGGTTGCCGGGGTGGTCCGGTACACCAGGCCAGCGTTCTCCTCATGGGCGTGCAGGGAGAAGTTGCCGTCCAAAACATCATCCATGACCTTGCCGTTCCAGCCCTTCTGGGTGAACGGTGCGTGGATCGGGGCAAGGTGCGTGCGCGGATCGGTGACGTCGCCGGCATCGCCCTTCGCAAACGGGCCCCAGCCCTGGTCGACGTCCTCAAAGTCCTCGGCAAGAACCACACCACTGGGTGTGGCTCCGGTGACCACGTCGGCTGCCGTGACCTTTGTGGTCTCGACCACGCGAACGTCATCAACCAGGACGGCAGTGCTGCCGGTGCCGGCGGAGATCTTCAAGACGGGCTTGTCACCATCATTCTTCACCGCCACCAGAACGCTCACACGCTGGGTGAAGGTGCGGTTCTTCTGGTCGCCAGCAACAGTGTTGAACAGGCTGGAGGAGTTGATGGTGTTGGTGACTGCCGGGGACCCGGGCACGGTGGCGCTGACTGTGGTGTCACGTTTGCCGCGCGGGAACTTTTCTTCGCTGGTCAGGGTGGGATCGATTTCAAGCCACGCGCTGACGGAGTATGTGCCCTTATTCAGTGCACCGAGAGTCTGGGTGATGCTGGCAGCCCCGTCGCCCAGGCGGGCTGCTGTCAGGCCCTTGGCGGAACGCGCAAGAGTGACGTTGCCCTGCGGGTTCCAGGGCGCCAGGGAGCCGGAGTTGAAGCCGGGATCGTTCACGCCATGGCCGTAGCCCCAGTTGGTGCTGGCGTTGGGGATGACGGTCTCAGCTGCTGAGATGGCAGGTGTGGTGGCCAACGGTGTGGTGGGAACCAGCACATAGGCTGTGTTGGCCTTCGGGTTCAAGTTGACCTTGCCCCCGGTCACAGCCACGTCGCTGACAAATGTGCGGCCCTGATCCGTGAGCTCGTAGAGCTTCAAGGAGGTCTGGTTGGCAAATTCCGGTAACAGTGTCCACGTCTGAGCCCCGCCGGTGAGGCTGTAGTTGTACAGCTTGGTTTGCTTGTTGGTGTCATTGGTGGCGGTTTCGCCGAACTGCACCATCTCGCTGGCCCACGGCAGGAGGTAGTTGTGGCCGTCAAGGACCTTCACGCCGTTCTGGGTGATGATCCGGTTCTCCAGCGAGGTTCCCGTAACGCTCAGCTCGTTCTCCAGCGTGATCGCCTCGGGCGTCCACGTCTTGATTTCCTGCTGCTGGAGGAACTTCACCGGGACGTTGTTGTCCCACACGTTCTTAAGGAACTTGGTGTAGTCGTTCTGGCCGGTCCACCCCTGCCACTCAATGATGTGCTGGGTGCCCAGACGGGCGTCAGGATTCCAAATGTCACGCTGGGTGTTCTGGGCAAAACGGAGAATCTCCGAGTTCCAGCCCTTGAGGGTGCTTCCACCGTATTTTTCATCCACGGCCCAGTGGGACCAGGTGTTGTTGCGCACCATGGAGTTGGCGAACTCGGAGGACACCGAGAAGCCGTTGTCCATGATGCTGCGCTGGAGGCGCTCACCAACCCAGCCGGACTCGTAGTACACGTCAATGTAGTTTGCGCTCAGGTTGTCATCGGCGGCCTGGTCCAAGCCTTCAATGCGCTTGTTCTGATCTCCCGAGAGCACGTCGCGGCGCTGGTCGATGTAGTACGACTGTTCCAGCCAGTTCCAGCCCTTTCCCGGAGGCTGCTTAATGAACGTGTCACTGAAGGCCATAGACTCCGGGTAAGCCTCGGTGTTGTTCATGTGCACGCTGAACGTTGCACCGTATTCCTTGGCCTGCACCAGGAGGGAGTTCATGTCCTTGATGCCACCGGCGCGTTCGTTCCAGTTGCCGCTGAAGTCGGTGTTGGCCGAGTCGTGGCCTTCGGAGGTGAAGCCCTTCAGCAGGGAATACTGGCCCAAACCGTCCGTGGCCAGGGCTGTGTGCTTGACATCGTCAAGGGTGCGCAGGAACGGGTTGGTGGCCTGGCTGGCAAAGTTAAAGGGGATGTTTTGCACCACCCGGTTCTTGACATCTTCCCAGCCCTTGGGCTTGTACTGGATGTCGCGGGAGGCGATGGCGCCGTCCTGCCAGTTGACTGTTCCGTCGGCGTTGGCGTCGGCTGTGATGATGACCTTGGCTTCGGGGAGGGGCTCGGTCTCGGTGGAACCTTTGGCGCGGTACAGCCAGGCACCCGAGGAGATGCCCACCTTCTTGTTGGCGCCGTCGGCCTTGACTTGGCGCCAGAAACGGCCACGCTCGGAGGCAGCCAGGGTGTTGTCGGCGGTGGACCACGCGCCGTCGTATAGCGAATTGCTCTCAAAACCTGCGGCCAACGCGGCATTGTTGGCGATGGCCACCATCGACGTCTTCGCGGCAGCATCAACGGCCGTTGCGGTGGTCACGGCGGTGATGGTGTCGCCCGAAACGGCACGGTCGGTGGAGACCACTGCCGTGGCCACGGCAGCACCTGCCTCAGCGGAGGAGAGGGTGACAAGGTCCTGATCCATGATCTGGATGCGGTTGACCTTGTCGGTGCCCGTTTCCTTGATCTCGGTGATGTTGAACGACAACACGTTCTTGGCCACCGAGAGCTTGGCTTTCATGCTCACCCCGGCCATGGCCGGCACCGTGATGTTGTAGTCGATCGACTGGCCGTCGGCGTTGACGGTGGATGTCACCGTGACGTCGTGGTCGGTGCCGTTGAGACGCATTTTGGTGGCGACAGCTGTGGCGCCCATCACGGTCTTTCCGGCGAGCGTGTATTTCAAGGCCTGGGGGAACGCGGTGGACACCTCAACGGACAACGTTCCGGAGGTGATCACCGCCGATGCATCTGCAGCGACGGCAGGAATGGCCGCGGCGAGGGGGACGACGGTGCCGGCCATGACGGCGCCGGCGATTCCTATCCCTAACCACGTGCGTTGGTGTCGAGCGAGTGACATCAAGAGCTCCTTGAATAACTTTTTCATGGTCCAAGTGGCGGTCTGCGCACTTGTTGGTGTGATGCGGCTGGCAGTGTTGGCCGAGCCGAGCATGACCCAGCTCACACTGTTATGCATAACATTACATTATTGTGCCCAAGTGTCACCCGTCGCGCAAGGGTGGAAATATTAAGACTCTGCGCAACCGGGGCCGCGGGCCGCACCAGTCAAGTGATTGATTGTGACGTTTTCTCCGCTAATGTGATCACTATGTGCTAGGATTGTGCGTAAGCCGGAGTGCTTCAGTTGGCTGGCAGATGGTACCGCTGAAGCCCCTAACTAAGGAGAATGCGCAGCATGAGCGAAAACACCCAACTTGGCCCTTTCATGGACGCCGAGCTCACCAGTCAGCCCGAGGTGTGGGCGCAGGCAATTGCCCAGGCCAAGAGTGAGAAGCTGCTGCCTGCAGACGGTCAGCGCGTGGCAGTGATTGGTTGCGGGACGTCATGGTTTATGGCCCAGAGTTACGCCACGGCCCGCGAGAGTGCCGGCAAGGGTGTCACCGACGCTTTCGCCGCCTCCGAAGCATTCCTGGGTGCCGAGCGTGGCTATGACGCGGTGGTTGCCATCACCCGCTCGGGCACAACGACCGAGGTGCTTGAAATTCTCACGGCCATCAAGGGCACAGTGCGCACAGTTGCCCTGGTGGGTGACATTACCTCCCCGATCATGACCCTGGCCGATGCCGTTGTGGAACTGCCGTACGCCGATGAGCAGTCAGTGGTGCAGACCCGTTTCGCCACCACAGCATTGGCGTACTTGCTGACAAGCGTTGGCGTGGACCTGAGCGCAGCCGTTGAGGATGCCAAGTCCAGTGTCATTGCTCCCGTTGAGCAGGAACTGATCGACGCCGAACAGTTCACCTTCCTGGGCACTGGCTGGACTGTCGGGCTGGCCCACGAGGCCGGTTTGAAGATGCGGGAAGCCGTGCAGGGTTGGACCGAGTCCTACCCCGCCAAGGAGTACCGCCACGGACCCATCTCCATCGCCGCCCCGAACCGCGTCACCTGGATGTTTGGCGATCAGCCCGAAGGCTTGGACAAGGACGTTGCCAAGACAGGTGCGCTGTACATCAACACCACCATGCACCCGCTGGCTGAGCTGGCCCGCGTGCACCGTGTCACCCTCGAACGCGCCCGCGCCCGCGGCATGAACCCGGACCTGCCACGCAACCTCACCCGCTCGGTGATCCTGGACGACTAAATTTCCGCCGTTAGCCTGAATTCTGGCTAACATGTTAGGCACGCCACTTCGCAACGACGTGGCGTGCCTAACGTTTGTCCCTGAACAACGGCCCGCAGTAGATACTGCCACCGGCTTTGCCTTCTAAAAAGAAATTACCGTCATGAATACCTTGAGCAACCGTGCGGGCGAATCCGTTGCACTGCCCACGAACGTCACCACCGACGCCGTCCTGGCCTTTGACGTCGGCGGCACCGACATGAAGGTCGGTGTGATCCTGGGCGATCCACGCCACGGCAATGTTGTGGTCCGTGATCTGCAACGCCACCGGACCCCGCTCGATGGGGCCCGCTCCGGCGAAAGCGTGTGCGCCAGAATTGTTGAGTTGACAGCCGACTACCGGGCCAGCCACCCGCAGCTGAACATTTGCGCCGTTGGTGTCACCGTTCCTGGCATTGTTGACGAGGATGCCGGCATTGGCATTTACTCGGCCAACTTGGGCTGGCGGGACTTCCCCTTCACGGCGACGCTGACGCAGGCTCTGGGCCTGCCCGTCGGTTTCGGGCACGACGTCGGCATGGCCGGTGAGGCTGAATTCTGTCTCGGCGCGGCCGTGGGCAAGAGCGATGTGCTCATCCTGGTGATCGGAACAGGCATCGCCGGGGCGCTCTTGTGCGACGGCAAACGGGTGGCAGGCGGCGGCTACGCGGGGGAGATCGGCCACGCCATGGTCCCCAGCCCCGATGGCGGCCTGGCCATCCTGGAGTCCCTGGGTTCCGCAGGCGCCATCGCCCGCCGCTACACCGAAACCACCGGCACGGCCGTGGCCGGTGCCCGTGAGGTGATGGCGCTGGCGGCGGCCGGGGATGCGGCGGCGAAGACCGTCTGGCATGACGCCATCAACGCCCTCGCCTTCAGCGTTGCCCAATGCGTCTCCCTCCTTGGCACCGAAACTGTTGTCCTCGGTGGCGGCCTGTCCATGGCGGGCCCGGCGCTCTTTGAGCCGTTGGCTGCGCGCGTGGATGAGCTGTTGAGCTTCCACCGCCGCCCGCAGTATGTGCACGCAGCCCTGGGTGAAAACGCCGGGCTCATCGGTTCGGCCTTGAAGGCGCGCAGCCTGACCGCCAGCCCCACCACGGAGAAGGACGCGCCATGATTGCTAACAATGTAGTTCTCACAGTCACCCCGAACCCGGCCGTTGACGTCACCTACACAGTGGACGGCGTGCACCTGGGCTCCTCCCACCGCGTGCCGACACCCCTGTACCGGGCCGGGGGCAAGGGCCTGAACGTCTCGCGGGTGGCGCAACAACTGGGCCACCCGACGCTTGCCATCGCCACAGCGGGCGGCGCCTCGGGTGAGCAACTGCGGGCCGATCTACTGGCGGCGGGGATCGGGCACCACCTTGTCCCGGTGACGGCGCAGACCCGGCGCACCATCGCCCTGGTGGACACGGCGCACGGGAACACCACCAGCATTTTCAACGAGGTGGGCCCTGCCCTCAGCGGCACCGAATGGCAGGCGCTGAGCGCTGCCGTGGTGGAGCACCTTGGCGGCGTGCAGACGGCCGACGGCGTGCGCAAGCCGGGCGTGCTGGTCGGCTCGGGTTCCCTGCCGGAGCGGGCGCCGGCGGATTTTTACCCAGCGCTGGTGGCCTTGGCCCACGCTGCCGGGGTGCCGGCCATTATTGACACCTCCGGGGACGGCATTCTGGCGGCGGCGAAGGCCGGTGCCGATCTGCTCAAACCCAACAACCACGAGCTGATGGAGGCCGTTGGCGAGAGTAACCTTGTCAGGGCTGCCCGCACGCTCATGGATTTGGGGGCCAAACGTGTGCTGGTCAGTGTTGGCGAGGAAGGCATGCTGGCCTTCAGTGCCGACACCCCCGGGCGTTACCTGCAAGCAAAACTGCCGGCAGCGCTGAGCGGCAACCCCACGGGTGCCGGCGACGCAGCCGTGAGCGCGGCCGCCGTCGCCCTTGCCAACGGGGTGGATGACCTGCGCGAGATTCTGCGCGCCGCCACCTCCTGGAGCGCGGCAGCTGTGCTCATGCCCGGTGCCGGGGAGATTTCTCCGCGGTACAGCGAGCTGGCCCAACAACTGATCATGACAGACCACTAAGGAGCACATTTCATGGCTTTGACAAATACCCGCGACATCATGAATCTTGCCGCCCAGTCGGGCATTGGCCAGGGCGCGTTCAACGTCATTCACTTGGAGACCATCGAGGGGTTGATTGGTGGGGCCGAGGCTGCGGGCCGCCCGGTGATCTTGCAGATTTCCGAAAACTGCGCCAAGTTCCACGGCGGGCTGGAACCGGTGGCGCTGGCAACCCTGACCGCCGCCAGCAAGGCAAGCGTTCCCGTGGCGGTGCACCTGGACCACGCCGAGGATGAGGCGCTGGCGTACGAGGCAGTGGATTTGGGGTTCGGCTCCATCATGTACGACGGCGCCCACTTCGACTATGACCGCAACGTTGAGGTCACAGCCCGGGTGGCAGCCTACGCCCATGCCCGCGGCGTATACGTTGAAGCCGAACTGGGCCGGGTCGGTGGCAAGGACGGGGCTCATGCGCCCGGGGTGTTGACAGATCCCAGCGAAGCGGCCGCCTTTGTGGCGGCTACCGGGGTGGACGCCTTAGCTGTTGCCGTGGGTTCCTCGCACGCCATGACTGAGCGCAGCGCGGCACTGAACTTGGTGCGCATTGCCGAGTTGAAGGCGGCCTTGGATGTGCCGTTGGTGTTGCACGGCTCCTCGGGGGTCTCGGATGAGATCATTGTGGCAGCGATTGCAGCAGGCATGACCAAGATCAACGTCTCGACACACTTGAATGGTTTCTTCACCCGCGCCGTGCGTGAGTACTTGGATGCCAACCCTGCTGTAGTAGATTCACGTAAGTACTTGGGTGCAGGACGCGCGGCCCTGGTCCCTGAAGTTGCACGGTTGCTGACCTTGTTTGCCGGCGCCGGTCAAACGGATAACTAAACGCGATGGCCGCTGGGCCGTCCCGGGGAGAAAACACATGAACAGAACTGAACGGCTCACAGCGATTTTGGACATTCTGGCCGCCGACGGCCACGTGGAAGTCGATGAGATTGTGGCCAAGCTGGGGGTTTCCCCGGCAACGGCTCGACGCGATTTGGACTCCCTGGCCAATGAGCGCCTGCTGACGCGTACCCGCGGCGGTGCCACGAGTGGTTCTGTTTCTTATGACCTGCCGGGGAGGTACAACCGCGACGACCATGCCGAAGAAAAGCAGCAGATCGCCCACGCGGCCAGTGCCTTGATCCCCAAGGGTGCCGTGATTGGCTTGTGCGGTGGCACCACCAGCACGGCACTGGCGCAGGTGCTGTCCACGCGGGAAGACTTGATGGTGCAATCCAACAGGCCAACCCTGACAGTTGTCACCAACGCCATCAACATTGCCGCGCAACTGGCCATCCGGCCCAACTTTAAGATCATGGTTACCGGCGGCATCGTCAACCCGCGGTCGTACGAGCTGGTGGGGCCCTACGCGGATTCGTTGTTGCAGCGGGTGGCCCTGGACTTCGCCTTCATCGGTGTCAACGGGATTGAGCCCGGCGCCGGCCCCACCACCAGTGACGAGGGGGAGGCCTCGGTGAATTCGCGCATGGCCCGGCGGGCCTCGGAGGCCTACATTCTGGCCGACGCATCCAAGATCGGCAAGCGTGCCTTTGCCACCATGGAGGAGCACGACTTCCGCAACCTCATCACCGACTCCCGCATCACCAAGGAGCAGCTTGAAGCGTTCCGGAACGCCGGCACCAACGTGATTGTGGCGCCCCAGCTCTAGGCGAAGAACTCCTTGCCGTAGTAGCTGCCCGGCGCGGGGAGCCCCGCTGGAACAGCAAATACTCCCGAACCCACATGACGGATGTATTCGTTGAGCCTGTCGGAGCTGCCCAATTTGCGCTGCAGCGCCACGAATTGTTCGGGGTTCCTTTGGAAACTCAGGAACATCAAGCCGGCGTCCAGGCGCCCCACCGCGTCGAGCCCGTCGGTGAAGTTGTAGCCGCGGCGCAGGATCTTGGTGCCGCCATTGTTTTCATGAGCCACCAGGGCCATGTGGGAATCCGGGGCAATGACCGGCGCCCCCGCAACGGTGGCGTGGAAGTCAGGGACGTCGTGCTCCTTGCCGCCGGAAAGGGGTGCGCCCTCACCTTTGGTGCGGCCAAAGATGCTCTGCTGGTCCCCGATGGTGTCCTCGTCCCAGGTCTCAATGAGCATGTGGATCTTGCGGGCCACCAGGTAGCTGCCACCCACCATCCAGGGCTGGCCGGCTTCCTCGCCCACCCACACCTGCTGGTCAAGCTCCTGGGCACCCTTCACATTGCGGGTGCCGTCCTTGAAGCCCATCATGTTCCGCGGCGTGGTTTGATTCGCACCGGCGGAGGCGCGCCCAAAACCCAGCACAGTCCATCGGGTCTTCACCATGGTTCGTGCCATCCGCGCCAGGTTGCGTACTGCGTGGTAGGCCACCTGGGGGTCGTTGGCGCAGGCCTGAATGCACAGGTCCCCACCCGTCAGGGCCGGGTTCAGCGACTCCCCGGCCATGGCCGGCAGTTGCGCAAAGTCGGCGGGCTTGAACTTAGCCAGGCCAAACCGCTCATCAAAGAGTGACGGGCCATAGCCCAGCGTGAGCGTCAGCCCCTGCGGCCCCATGTCCGTGGCCTCGCCGGTATCCCCGGGAATGGCATGTTCCCGGCCCGGCTCCACCTTGCCCACTGGCGCGCCGGCCGTCATCTCGGCCATGGCCGCGGACCACTTTGCCAGCACCAACTGCAATTCGGTGGGGCTGGTGGCGGTCACGTCAAAGGCCGTGAACACCAGATGGTCCTGCGGGGGAGTGTCGATGCCGCCCTGGTGCTCACCATAAAACGGGTAGGTCAGGGTGGCCCGCCCAGCCATGCGTTCGACGTCGGACAAGGGGGCGGGCGGGACGGCGGCACCTGGCACCAGGCCGCTGCCCACACCCAGCGCCACGCCGCCGGCACCGGCAAGCGCCGCGGATCCGCTAAAGAACTTTCGGCGCGAAACCCCTGCCGCCGGCCCAATGGGCTCAGTCATTAGACAGTTGCCACTTTCTCGGAAATCTTCGCCAACGGTGCCTGCAGCGACTGGATCAACTGCGTGAGCTTGGCGGCGTCGGTCTTCTTCAGCTCTTCCGTGTAGGCCTTGAAACCGCCCAGGGCTGCGCCATCCTTGTACCCGGCCAGGGCCGTGGTGACTGTCTCAAACTGGGTGGCGATCTGCTCGCTCAGCGTTGCGTCAATGTCCTTCAGGGCCGGCTTCAAGTACTCGAAGGCCTGCTGTGAGCCCTCAATGTTGGCGGCGAAATCCACCAGGTCCAGCTTGGAGTACGCCTCTTCCTCTCCGGTGATCTTGGAGGACTGAACCTCCTCGAGCAGGCCGCTGGCACCGTTGGCCAGTTCCTCGGGCTTGTAGGAACCCTTGGCTTCCAGCTCAGCGGTGAGCGACTTCAAGGTGCCCACGTTCTTCACGATGCCAGCGGCCAAAGCCTTTGACTTCGCGGTGATGGACTTGCCCTCAAACAGGTCCTTTTCCAGGGGGTGGAAGCCTGTCCATTCCGTTCCGGGTTCGACGTCGGCCACACGCAAGTCGAGGGCTGGGTCAAGGGCCGGGAAGCTCTCGGCGACAGGTTCGATGCGCTCAAAGAACGGTCGGGCTTGGGCGTACGCCTTTTGGCTGGCGGCAACGTCGCCGGAGTCAACGGCCTTTTGCAGGGCTGCAACGGCCAGCACCAGGCTGTCCACCTGGCCCGAAACGTACTTGGCGTAGCCGTCCGTGCCTTCCTTCAACTTGTCGCTGACACCATTGGCTGCCGCCGTTGCGGCGCCACCCTTGACGGTAAACGGCTTGTTTTCGGTGACGGCGCCGGGGCAGTAGAGCTGGTATTCGCCGCCCGTCAACGTCACCGAGAAGCTGACCGCCTTCAAGCCCGGAATGACGTTCTCACGTTCACCCAGGATGCGCTTGTCGCTGAGCAGTTCCACTTCGCTGACACCCGAGGCGTCCTTGTTGGAGATGGTGAACGTGACGGGGCCTGCCGGGGCGGCGGAGAAATCCGGAACGCACTGATCTTCTCCGTTGACCTTTTCAACGCTGACAGCAATCTGGGCGGCACCGTTGCTGACGGGCGCGGCATCACCCTGGGGAGCGCCGGCGTCGGCCTGGGGCGCTGCGCTGCCACAAGCAGCCAGGGAGAGGGTGAGCACTGTTGCGCTGGCGAGCAGCACGGCTGTCCTGGAGCGCAGGGTGGGGGTGGGCAAGGCAGACATGTGTGTCCTTCGGGAAGGGGTGCGGGAGGGGCGAGCAAAAAAGACTGGGGGCACAAAGTGGCTGGCGCGTGCGGCGCCAAGCCACGGTGAAACAGAATTAGGGTGAGGGTGCGGTGATGAGCAGCTGGCGGCGATTGCGGCGGACCGTGCCGAACAACATCAGCGCGGCAACGACGAACACTGCCGGCAAGTAGCGGGAGTAGAGGACGTTCTCTGCCACCGCGGATTCAAAACTGCTCAGCTCGGTGACGACGGCGTTGACATGCTTTTCGGGAACATGCCAGCCGCCCTCACCGGCCACGGCGATGGTGCGCGCGGTGGTCAGGCCGCCACCGCTGAGGGTCAGCGTTGCGCCTTGGGTGCTGACGGCATCGATGACTTTATTGTTCACAAGCCACACGGTGATGTTGCCCAAGTGGTTCCAGTCGGCGGCAAAGGGGCCGGGGTTCTTGGCGGGGCTGATGCCCACCGGCGTCCGGCCACCGTTGAGCTCACTCAACGTCGCCACCGAGACCTTGGCGGGCTCGGCCTGGGCCGCCGTGGATGCTTGCGCCGAGTAGACGGCAGCAGTGCGTCCGGCATGCGACTCGGTGCCGTGGCTCGTCAGCGGGTAGCTGGCTTCGGTGCCGTCGGCGGATGTCACCTCAAGTGTTGTTGCCTCGCCCGGGGCGAGCCGCAACGAACCCGACGCCTGACCGGATGAGGTGAGCAACGGCGTCGAACGTTCCGCGGCGGGCGCGGCCGGGGTGGCCAAGGGGGCGGCCAAAACCAGCACCAGGGCCGAAATGCTGAGCGTTGCGGCGGCGGCGAGTTGCAGGCGCGGCAAGGCTGCGGGGCTGGGCCGCCAGCTGCGCGGCCACAAGATGAAGGCCAGCATGGGGATCAGGTACAGGGCCCAGCCCAGCAGCTCCACCACGCGGGGGTCGTTCGGGATGCCGAACACGCCGGTGAGGATGGCCGCCCGGGCGCTGCCGTTGGGGGCCAGCCAGGTGAGGTTCACGGTTGCGTCCTGGCCGATGTTGAGCCAGCCGGCTTCGTGGGCCGTGCGCAGCGACTTCATGACGAGTCCGGCGGCGACGAACACCAAGAACACGCCGGTGGCCTTGAAGAACTTGGCCAGGTTGAGTTTGATGGCCCCGCGGAACAGCAGGAATCCGACGCCGGCGGCGATGGCAAGCCCCAGCAGTGCACCCAGTCCGGCACTTAGCGGGTTCAGCGAGGACTGGAAGGCGGCCACCATGAAGACGGCCGTTTCGATGCCCTCGCGCAGCACGGCCAAAAAGGCCATGCCGGCCAGGGCAAGCACGGAGCCGCCCTTCAGGGCTGAGCCGGCATGGGCTTCCAGGGTGGACTTCATGGAGCGGGCATTTTTGCTCATCCACAGGATCATGAACGTCACAATCACCACCGCCACGGCACCAATGACTGTTTCCATGGCCTCTTGCTGCTGCTGGGGGAGTGCTGCCGACACCAATTCCAAGGCGATGCCCACCACGGCGCTCAGGAGAACGGCCGCGCCAACGCCCAGCCACATGTGCTTGAGGGAACTGCCGTTGCGACGCAGAAAAGCGGCAATCATGCCCACTATCAGTGCGGCCTCGAGACCTTCACGCAGGCCGATGACAAGTGTTGCAAGCACCCAAATACTCCGGTATTCCCTTGACGCTACAAGCCGGGGTGTGCCTCGGCTCTCAGGCAAGGCTACCCTTAGCCTGCCGCTAAGCACCAATTAGGCCAGTGAACTGTTGCGCAATGCGTGATCCGCCTCACCACTTGAGGTCAGGCGCGTCCAGCACAGTCGTGGACGGATCGGCCGGGGTCCACTGGGCAAAGTTGGTGTCCAGGGCGTATTGTTCCCCGGCCCTGAGTAGGGTGCGGACCTCGGCGTTCTCCGGGTTGTTCAGGGATTCAAAATACTCCACCGACCAGTGAAACCAGCGCATGCAAAACAAGCGCATCGTCAGCCCGTGCGTGACCAATAAGGTGTTGGGGGCGTAGTCCGGTTTGGACCAGTGCCTGTATAGGGTCTCCATGAACGAGGACACCCTGTCATACACATCCGAACCGGATTCGCCCTCACGGAACCGGTAGAAAAAGTGGCCGTAGGCGTTGCGGAGTTCCTTTTGGTCGGCGATCTCCGCCGGGTTTTGGAAGTTTGCCCAGTCTTGTTCGCGCAGCCGCGGCTCCTCAATGGTCCGCTCCACCAGATCCCCCAGATTCAGGGCCGCAAGGGTCTGGTAGGCCCGCAAATACGGTGAGACATAGACGCATACTTTTTGCCCGTCCAACTGCCGCCGCACCTTTTCCCCGGCCGCCTTGGCCTGCGCCAGCCCCAGCTCGGTCAACGGGATCCTGTAGTCGGGGATCCTGTTGTACAGGTTCTGGTCAACGTTGGCCGCCGACTGTCCGTGGCGGATCATGATGATCTTACGTGGCGCGCTCATAGTGAAGAGCCTAACCCCACCCCTCCCGCGCGCGCCCCGCGTGCACCATTTGCCCCGGGGGCGGGGCATGATTGCTTCTATGAGTGAACCAGTGCCCGCCGTTTCCACGCACGACGCCGGACCTTGTGTCCCAGCCCCACCCACCTCAGGTGCCGTGCCCGGCGTCGATCAGCAGGGGTGGGGGAACAGGTCCCGGCGGCGGCTCATCGTCGAGGTGCTGCTGGTGCTGGGACTCTCGCTGGGGCAGTCGGCCGTGTACTCGGTGGTGTCGCTGCTGGACACGATGAGCCGGGCCCCCCTTGCCCAGGGCACCTCAACTCTGAATGCTGTCCGTAACAACCGTGAATTCTTTGACCTGACGTACCAGCTTCTGGACATTTTCTTTGCCCTGGTGCCGGTCATGCTCGTGTTTTTCCTGCTCGCCGAACCCGGGAAATCCGTGTTCCGGCGCATCGGGCTGGATTGGCGCCGCCCGTTCCGTGACGGGCTGGGGGCGCTGGCACTGCTGGTGATCATTGGGGTGCCGTCGCTGGGAATTTATGCTGCCGGGCGAGCCCTGGGCATCACCACCGAGATCATCCCCAGCGCCTTGAACCAGTACTGGTGGACCATTCCGGTGCTGGTGCTCTCCGCCATTCGTGCCGGCGTGCTGGAGGAGGTCATCCTGGTGGGGTATCTGCTGGGGCGGCTGGAAAAAATCGGGTTCAGCCCCTGGGCGGCCATCGTGATGAGTTCGCTGCTGCGCGGCAGCTACCACCTGTACCAGGGTTTCGGGCCGTTTCTGGGCAACGTCCTGATGGGGGTGCTGTTTTGCTGGATTTACAGAAAGTATGGGCGCGTGGCACCTCTTGTGGTCGCGCACGCGCTGGTAGACATTGCGGCGTTCACGCTGGGCCCGGCCCTGGGCTTCGGCGGCTAGCCACGCACCCGCCTCCTCGATCCCTGTAACTCGCCTAGCGCTTTCCTCGACGAAATCGGTCCAACAACTGCCACATGGATCCGGGCCGGAGACGGGAACGGCACCCGCCCACCAGGGGAGGGTGCCGCTCGAGTCGCTGGCTCAACGCAAACGCTAAATGGTGACCGGGCCGTGCGCTGTCTCGAAGGTCACGCTCATAATGCCGGGGGTGCCGCGCGGGGCAATCCACTCCACCGCAACGTCATCCAGCGGCGCCTCGACGGGTTCGCCCAACCACTCGGTGACGCGTTCGGCGCTGCCGGCGATGGTCAGCGAGGAGAGCTTGACATTGGATTCGCGTGCCAGCGACGGGTGGAGGGCCGGGTCGCCCTCCCATTTGAGCATGTAGGGCACCTGCGGGTCGGCGATGAGGCCCTTGATGCCTATCTGCTGCCACATCAATTCCTGGCCGTCGGGGAACTTCCTGTTGCCCGGAACGGCGCTGCGGCCCAGGCGTTCCTCGAACGGGGTGAGATCGTCAACGGCGACGCACCACCCCATCCAACCGCCACCTGCGGCGGACCGTGCCTTCACTGCCTGACCGAACGGCGCCTTGTCCGAGGCGGGGTGATTAAGGCACTCAACAATCTCCACATAGTGGTGGTCAGTGAGGGGAATAATCATATTGCGGGTGCCGAAGCGCGGATGAATTCCACCACGCACTGCATCGACCCCGAGGGCTGTCGCGATTCGCTCCGTGGTGGCAGCCAATCCATCTGATTCACTGGCGTAAGAAACATGATCCATTCGCATGAGTTCATCTTGGCACTTTGTTTCTCAACGCTCGACTTAGTGTTACCTAAGTCACGTAGGACGTGCGATCTTGTGCGGATGCGGCGCCGTCGCCGGTGGGGCAGAATTGGAGCGTGACTGATACTGGAAACGCCCCGCTGACCCTGCCCACCGCCGCCGCCACGGAGGCCCGCATCAGTGCCGCCCTGGCCGTCGAACTGGCCGTGCGGCCGGCGCAAGTGCGTGCCGCCATTGGCCTGATGGACGACGGCGCGAGCGTCCCCTTTATTGCCCGGTACAGAAAAGAAGTCACAGGCACCTTAGATGACACGCAGCTGCGTGACCTTGAGGAGCGGCTGCGGTACTTGCGCGAGCTGGAGGCCCGGCGCACCAGCGTGCTGGAGACCATTCACGGCCTGGGCAAGCTCACTGCGGCGCTGCGCAATGCCGTCGATGCTGCCGCCACCAAGTCGGAGCTGGAGGATTTGTACCTGCCGTACAAGTCCACGCGCAAGACCAAGGCCGACACCGCCCGCGAGGCCGGGTTGGAGCCGTTGCTGGATGCCCTGTTGGCCGACCCTTCCCGCTTCCCCGCCGTGGCGGCCGACGCTTTCGTTGATGCAGCCCGCGGCGTTGCCACAGCGGATGACGCCCTGGCCGGAGCCCGCGCCATACTGATTGAACGGGCCGGCCAGGATGCTGCGCTGGTGGGTGAGCTCCGGGAGCGGCTCTGGAAAACCGGGCGCCTGCGCTCAAGCGTGAAAACCGGAAAGGATGCGGCCGGCGAAAAGTTCAAGGACTACTTTGACTTCTCCCAACCCCCGCACACGCTGCCCAGCCACCGGGTCTTGGCCCTGTTGCGGGGTGAAAAAGACGGCGTGCTCAGCCTGGATTTGGCCGAGGCCGACACCCGTGACGCGGACGCCGCCGCACTGGCCCGGTCCCGCTACGAAAACGCCGTGGCCCACTCCCTGGGCATCGGCGAATCCGGCCGGGCAGCCGACAGCTGGCTCATGACCAGTGCCCGCCTGGCGTGGCGCACCCGCATCCTGACCCGGCTCTCGGTTGACCTGCGCGTGCGGCTGTTCCAGCGCGCCGAGGAGGAGTCGGTGCGCGTCTTCGCGGCAAACCTCCGCGACGTGCTCCTGGCGGCGCCGGCCGGAAACCGCCCAACCTTGGGACTGGATCCGGGACTGCGCACGGGCGTCAAGGTTGCCGTGGTGGACGGCACCGGCAAGGTCGCAGCCACGGAGACCATCTACCCGCATGCGCCGGCCCGGCGCTGGAACGAAGCACTTGCCACCCTGGTGGCCCTGGCGAGCAAGCACGGCGTTGAACTGATAGCCATCGGTAACGGAACGGCCAGCCGGGAGACGGACAAGTTGGCCGGTGAACTTGTCGCCGAACTTAAGCGCACAGCCCCCGAGCGCCAGGTCATCAAGCTGGTGGTCTCCGAGGCGGGCGCCTCGGTCTACTCGGCGTCGGGGCTGGCCAGCGCCGAACTGCCCGGCATGGACGTTTCCCTGCGCGGGGCCGTCTCCATCGCCCGCAGGCTCCAGGACCCGCTGGCGGAACTGGTGAAGATCGATCCGAAGTCCATCGGCGTGGGCCAGTACCAGCACGACCTCACCCCGACCAAGCTGGAACGGTCCCTGGATGCTGTGGTTGAGGACTGTGTGAACGCCGTGGGCGTGGACCTGAACATGGCCTCGCCAGCCCTCCTGGCGAGGGTGGCCGGCGTCGGGCCTCTTCTGAGCGAGAACATTGTGGCGCACAGGAACGAACATGGCCCGTTCGCCAAGCGCCGCGAACTGCTCAAGGTGGCGCGGCTTGGCCCCAAGGCGTTCGAGCAATGTGCCGGATTCCTGCGCATCACCGGGGGAGCGGAGCCGCTGGACGCCTCCAGCGTGCACCCGGAGGCGTATGGCGTGGCCCGCAAGATCCTCACCGCGGTGGGTGCCAGGCCCACCCAGATTTCTGCCGGAGTGGGTGCCGTGTCGGCGCTGAACCCGGCGGACTTTGTGGACGGCACCTTTGGCCTGCCCACGGTGGTTGACATTGTGACCGAGCTGCAAAAACCCGGGCGCGATCCGCGGCCCCGCTTTGAAAGCGCAACGTTCACGGAGGGCATTGAGCGGATCACCGATCTGCGCCCCGGCATGATCTTGGAGGGCACCGTCTCCAATGTGGCGGCGTTTGGTGCGTTCGTCGATGTTGGTGTTCACCAGGACGGGCTCGTCCACGTCTCGGCCATGAGCAACTCCTTTGTCGCGGACCCGCACACGGTGGTCAAATCCGGCCAGGTGGTCCGCGTGAAGGTGCTTGAGGTGGAGCCCGACCGTAAACGCATCTCCCTGACCCTGCGCCTGGACGATCAGGCCGCCGATGCCCAAGCAGGGCCCACGCCCGCGAGGGGCCCCGGACGAGCGCGCGAGTCAGGGGAGCGGGTGGGGATCGACGCCGGCACCCGCACCCCCGTTGCCCGGGCGGCAGGGCGGCCGTCACCTCAAGGTGGCCGGCAGCCCCGCTCCGGGGGAGCGCAGCCCGGCGCGCAGGGTCAGGGTGCTCGGGGACAAGGTGGCGACCGTACGGGACGCCCCGCAACACCTCAACCATCGGCCAGCACCGCCATGGCCGAAGCTTTGCGCCGCGCGGGCTTAGGAAAGTAAGCGAACGGCCTCCACAGCGCCGGGGGGGGGAAGGGGAAGGGGGGGTTGGAGAGACGCAACGTAGGAATCTCTCCCTCCCCCCCGCTCTTATCTTCCCCC
>NZ_JBTNDH010000045.1:0-24630 GCF_054511095.1 Arthrobacter sp. TMN-49
GGGTCAAGAATGCGTTGATGAAATGAGCAAACTGCTGAAATGGCCTAAAAACCTGCCGCCGTGGCCTGATTCTTAGCGCTGAAACGGCCTACTTTAACTTGACGAAACACAGCGTGTCAACGCCATGGCATTCGGTCCCCTCTTTGATGCTGCCGTGCCCCAGCGGCACGCTTCCATCTTCCCCCATGGGAGGGTGTCCCAATTGACAGCGGCACACCCACCTCGCACAATTGAACAGTGTTCAATTACTTTGATGACCTCGCCAGCCGGCAATTGACCGGTACCACCCTGACCCGCCAGGAGGCCCTCGCGGTCCTCGAATCCACCGACGAGCAGCTGTTGGAGGTGGTCGCGGCTGCCGCCCGGCTACGCCGTGCCCACTTCAGCAACACCGTCAAGGTGAACTACCTGGTCAACCTTAAATCAGGGCTCTGCCCGGAGGACTGCACCTACTGTTCGCAGCGTCTTGGTTCGGCCGCCCAGATCCTAAAATACACCTGGCTGAAGCCAGCCGATGCCGTGGCGCAGGCCGCCACAGGCATCCGGGCCGGCGCCTCCCGCGTCTGCATGGTCGCCAGCGGCAAGGGCCCCAGTGACCGCGACGTGGACCGCGTCGCCGGCATGGTCACCGAGCTCAAGGACCAGCACCCGGACGTTGAGGTGTGCGCGTGCCTGGGCATCCTGAAGGATGGCCAGGCCGGACGCCTGAAGGCAGCAGGGGTGGACGCCTACAACCACAACCTGAACACCAGTGAGGAGATGTACGCGGAGATCTGTTCAACGCACGAATTCTCCGAGCGGGTGGCAACGGTTGAACAGGCCAAGGACGCTGGCCTCTCCCCCTGTTCCGGGGTCATTGTGGGCATGGGTGAAAGCCACGAGCAGCTCATTGACGCCGTCTTTGCCCTGCGCGAACTGGGCAGTGATTCCATCCCCGTGAACTTCCTCATGCCCTTCGAGGGGACTCCGCTGGAGGGAACCTGGCTACTCACCCCCGCTGCATGCCTGCGTGTGCTGGCCCTGGTCCGCTTTGCCTGCCCGGCCACGGAGGTGCGCATGGCAGGCGGGCGCGAGATGCACTTGCGCACGCTCCAGCCGCTGGCCCTGCATGTGGCCAATTCCCTGTTTTTGGGCGACTACCTCACCAGTGAAGGCCAGGCAGCCACCGCAGACCTGGACATGATTGCCGACAACGGTTTTGTGGTTCTGGGCCGCAAACAAGAACAAGAGCCCGACGACGCCGGAACCTCCCCCGGCGGGCCCCTGACCATCCGCCGCCGGGGCGCCGGCACACAGACGGCGCCCAATGCGTAGTGGCACCGGCGGTGGCGCACCCACCCTGGTGGACACACCGGTCGCACAGGCCACACTCATCGAACGCGACAGGGGATTGCTGTGGCACCCCTACGCCCCCTTGGACGGAATTCCTCCTTACGCGGTGCACGGAGCCCAGGGCACGCGGCTAATGCTCTCCTCGGCAGACGGCAGCACCTTTGTGGCAGTGGATGCGATGAGTTCGTGGTGGTCAGCCGTCCACGGCTACCGGAATCCTGTCCTGGATGCGGCCTTGCTGGATCAGGCCGGCCACTTCAGTCACGTCATGTTTGGCGGCTTGACGCACGAGCCCGCCGTGCGCTTGGCCGAACAACTGGTGGACCTGACCGGGCTGGACCACGTGTTCTTTGCCGACTCCGGTTCGGTGTCCGTTGAGGTGGCCCTGAAGCTGGCCGTGCAGTATCAACTGGGCCGTGGCCGGCCCGGGCGCACCCGCTTTCTGGCGCTGCGCGGCGGCTACCATGGCGACACGTTTGCCGCCATGGGGGTCTGTGACCCGGTGGACGGCATGCACGCGATGTTCCCCTCCCTAGTTTCCGAACAGGTGTTCCTGCCGCGCCCACCTGCCGCCCGGCTCGTTGATGGCACATTGGCGGCTGATCCGGATGCTGTGGCCGCCTGGATTGGCACCCTCGAGTCGACCGTTCTCGCGCACAGCGCCGAGCTGGCGGCCATCATTGTCGAACCCGTCTTGCAAGGTGCCGGCGGCATGCATGTCTATGACCCCGAATGCTTGGCCGCCGCCCGGCGGGTGGCCGATGAGAACGGCCTGTTGCTGATTGTTGACGAGATTGCCACAGGCTTTGGCCGGACAGGGAAACTGTTCGCCTCGCACTGGGCGCAGGTGGTTCCAGACATCATGTGCGTCGGCAAGGCCTTGACCGGCGGGTACCTGACCCTGGCCGCCATGCTGTGCTCCAGCCGGGTTGCCAAGGTGGTCACCGACTCCCCGTTGCGGGCCCTGCTGCACGGGCCCACGTTCATGGCCAACCCCCTCGCCTGTGCTGTGGCGTCGGCCTCCCTGGACCTGCTGGCAACGGCTCATTGGCAACGGCAGGTCGCCGACATCGAGCTGGGACTTGCCACGTCCCTGGCCCCTGCCCGTGCCCTGTCGGCCGTCCGTGACGTGCGCGTTCTAGGCGCCGTGGGCGTGGTGGAACTGTCCGAACCCGTCGACGTGCCCGCCGTGACGGCGGCCGCCCTGGAATATGGGGTCTGGATCCGGCCGTTTCGCAACCTCATCTACACCATGCCACCGTTCATCAGTTCCGCCGAGGACGTGGCCACCATCGGCGCGGGAATCTGCGCGGCCGCCGCCCGGGTGCACGGCTGATGGGTGCCAGCACAACGGCCATGCACGCCTGGCTTGACTCACGTGCGCAGGTCCGCGAACGGCGCGGACTTCAGCGCAGCACCGAACCCCGAGCCGGCCTGGTCGACCTCGCCTCCAACGATTACCTCGGTCTCGCCGCCGACCCCCGCGTCATTGACGCAGCCACCCAGGCACTTCAGCACTACGGCGCCGGGGCGCGCGGCTCCCGCGTGGTGTGCGGCACCACGGCCGCCCACCAGGAGCTGGAGAGGCAGCTGTGTCTGCTCACCGGCCAGGATGCGGCGCTCGCCTTTTCCAGCGGCTATACCGCCAACATCGGGGTTCTGACGGCCCTGGGCGGCCCCGGAACCTTGATCATTCACGACGCGCACGTGCACGCATCCCTGCATGACGGCATCAGGCTCTCCCGCTCACCCTCCGTTGAGGTGGCCCACCACGACGTGGCCGCCATTGCGGCTGCGTTGGCCGGGCGCACGCAGCCGCGCGCCGTCGTCGTGCTGGAGTCTATTTACTCCGTGTTGGGCGATGCGGCAGACCTGGCCGCGGTTGCCAGTTTGTGCGCCACCTTCGACGCCTTGCTGCTCGTTGATGACGCGCACGGGCTCGGGGTTGCCGGCAGGGGTCGGGGCGCCGTCCATGCCGCCGGCCTGGCAGGTGCCGCGCATGTTGCCGTCACCGTCACGCTGTCCAAGGCGTTGGGGTCACAGGGCGGGGCCGTGCTGGGCTCGGCTCTGCTCCGGGATCACCTGGTCAACACGGCCAGGACGTTTATCTTTGACACGGCCCTGGCACCGTCCGCGGCCGCAGCCGCAGCCCGCGCCGCAGCCATCATCGGCCAGGAGCCGGAGCTGGCCGGCCGGGTACTTGAGAACGCAGCAGTCCTGGCCGCCCGCTGCGGCGTCCCGCTGGCAGCTGGCGCCGTGCAGTCCATTCCGGTGGAATCGGCTGCCCGGGCAACCGCCCTGGCAGCATCGCTGCGAACCCAGGGTGTCGCCGTGGGTTGTTTCCGCCCGCCCAGTGTGCCCGACGGCGTGTCCCGGCTCAGGCTCACAGCCCGCGCCAACATCACCGCCACGGAGCTTCAGTGGGCGGCCAGCACAGTGGCGCAGGCCCTGGACTGCGGGCTGGACGGTGGTCGGGCATGAGCTACACAGTCATTGGCGATCCCGCCCAGGTTCGGGACATCATGCGCCGCACGGATGACTTTGCCCCCAGCAATGCGTTGACCTCGGTCGTCCCGATGGCCCCGGCCACCTTGCGAATCCTCAGTAAGGTCCGTTTTGCGCTGCCCCCGGTGCTGGCGTCCGCCACGGGTGCCCAACACCGGGCAGTGCGCACCATGGTCGGCCGCTTTTTCACGCCGGCCAAGGTTGCCGCCATTGAGCCGCGCGTCCGGGAGCTGGCGCGGGACCGGCTGGCCGCGACAGGCCTTGCGTTGCAGTGGGGACCGGTGGACCTGGTGGATTCGGTGGGCAGGCATATCCCGCCGGTGGTCATGGCCGAGCTGACGGGGCAGCCAACTCCGGAGCTGGAGCTGCTAAAACGGTGGAGCAGGGATTCGCTGGAGCTGTTCTGGGGCTGGCCCGATCCCGAGCGGCAACTGGTGCTGGCCCGCAGCGCGGCGGAGTTTTACGGGTGGCTGCGCCAGGAGGCGGCCGCTGCCCGGGGCACGGGATCGCTGTTTGGTGTGCTCGACGCCGCCGGGCTCTCCAGCGCTGAGGTGTGTTCGCTGGGCTACTTCCTTGTCATCGCCGGCCAGGAAACCACCTCGCAGCTCATCAGCACTGTCTTGTATCGCGGCCTGGAATCTGCTGGCGGGTGGGCCGCACTGGCCGATCCGGCGGCGGCCCGAAGCCATGTCAGGAACGTGCTGGCCTCGGAGTCCTCCGTTCACACGTGGCGGCGTGCGGCGCTGCGAGACACCCAGGTGGCTGGCAGTGCCGTCCCGGCCGGGGCGGAAATCTTGCTGGAACTGACGGGACAGCACGCCGAACATGCCGGGCCCACGGCGTTCTCACTGGCCTTCGGTCATGGCCTGCACCGGTGCTTGGGTGCCAAACTGGCAGAGTTGGAAACCGCGCTGGTGTTGGAGGAAACCGCACGCGCGTTGCCGCGCCTTGAATTGGCGGGAGCCCCACCACAATGGCTGCGGCTGCTCTCCTTCCAGGCCCCGCTGAGCGTCAATGCCAGAAACACACTGCAAGGAGCCCCATGAACGTCACCTATGTGACCGGCACCGATACCGACGTCGGAAAAACCGTGACGACGGCGGCACTGGCTGTCGCACTGTCGGCGACAGGAGCCACGGTGGCCGTGTACAAGCCCACCCAGACGGGTGTTTCCGGGGCCGGGCACGGGGACGTCAACGAGGTCGCCCGGCTCAGCGGCGTCCATGCTGTCCATGAAGGCATCCGATTACATGAACCCATGGCGCCGGGGGCTGCCGCGCGTCGCGAGCGGCGGGAGTTGCCGGACCTGGCGCACCATGTGGAGCGTATCCTGGCACTGGCCGCGGTCCACGACCACGTGCTCGTGGAAGGCGCCGGCGGGCTCTTGGTGGAACTCGATGATCAAGGACACAACCTCGCGGACCTCGCCGCGGCAACCAGGGCAGCTGCCCGGACGGCCATCGTGGTGGTCTGCCGCAGCGGCTTGGGCACGCTCAATCACACGCTGCTGACGCTGGAGGCGCTGGACCGCCGCGGCTTCCCGGCGCCTTCCCTGGTGATCGGCTCCTGGCCCGTGGCGCCGTCGGAGGTCGAGATCAGCAACCTCGAAACCCTGCAAAGTATGGTGGGCGCGGAGTTTGCGGGTTTCCTGCCAGCCGGAGCGTCCCTGCTGGACCCCGGCACATTCGGCGACTTGGCGCCCCAGTGGCTGCAATTGCCCCACTGTTCATGATCAGTTCCCTCCATCAAGGGGGTGGGTGTTCGCGCCAGCAATAGTCGGCGCGACTACGCCAACCGCCCTAACAACCCGATGGCGTCATACTCAACCCCGTGTTAGATAGCTGGTCCGACGTATCTGTTACTCAGGAAGATCCATTGGTGTATTAGTTGGGTCAGCCACGGCGCGCCCGTTCGCCCATTACTGGGCTGGGTTTCGCCGTGGCTGACCCAACTAACGATCTACGCGCAGCTAATCAACCGAGCCGTGATTCCATCGTTCACCATTGTCAACCATCTGAAGAACCCCTCCTTGGCCTACCCGAAGTCCTAGCCTGGTCGTACAGACAGCATCACCTCGGTCGCCCTGAATCGTTCAAACCCATGAAGCAAACGGCAAGAGTTACAGAACTGCCCATAGCGCCGAAGTTCGTTCAGCTGAGGGAGCGGTGGCCCTGCGAGAACTGCATCCGATGCCAGGATGGGGAGTGCCCCAGTTCCAAGGGAGTGGAACGCATCCGTGCAAACTCCTGCTACGCGAATCGCTTCGCAGTTGGAGGCGTACGCTATTTGATTTCAGAAAAAGCAGTTTCGAGCAGCTTCGCATACCCGAAATGGAAGTGCGCCACTCCGATCATGGCGTCGAGAAAATTGAACTAGACGATGGCCGCGCCGATCTCGTCATCACGAAGCGCTGCATTTTCATTCCGCGTCTCCCCCCAATGGATGTATTCGCCGTAACTGAAGAGCGTGAAGAGTTCCGGGGGCGTGTGCTTGGAACTGAATGCATGGTTTTCAGCAGAGCCTCCCAGTCCTTCGATGATCCGCGATCGTCCATGATCCGATAGGGAACGTTGGAGCAGCTCCGCACGGGTACGCTGCCATTGCTTCGTGATCTGCACGCGCTCGGTCCTGTGCTCGTCATCGGTTCTTGCAGATGCCTTGGACAAGGATCATGCGGGCCACTTTAAAGCTTGCCGGCTCATTTCCGTGGATGGCAATACCGCCTTTATGGCTAAGAAGGCTATAGGAAGCCAGTTCCTTACACGCGGACATATACCGGGCTACAGCTTCATGATCCCTGGCATCGAGCGTCACTGACAGGGGTTGAAAATCCGCTGGATCGGCCAGACCACAAACGAGCTGCAGTTTCTTCCAAAGGAAGTCAAAGCTTTGTCCGTCAGCAGCGCATTCGACCTACGGGGGAGCAAAGCGAAGCGCAGCGTCCGCTGCTATTTGGCGTTCCTTTTCATCAAAACTAGGGTTGCTCGATGATGCCATTCAGCCATGGTGTCCGTTGCCAGGCCACCACTGGCCTACCTACTTCACGAGCCGGTTCTGAGGCTAGCAATCGCACCTGTTGGCTTGCCAGAGCAACACCTCAAATACCGAATCAGTCCGTGTTCCACATCCAAGGAAGTGGAACACTCCCCCACCGGGACACCTCCACGCATGAAACATACCGGGATTCCGCGTAATCTGCGCGTACCACGAGCTATGTCGAAAGTCGCTACTCCTGCGTGCGTACGGATCGGACTTTAGGTACGGTACAGGCACGGACATTGGATACGGACGCGTAAAGTGTAAAAATCATGACCTCGGCGGCAGCTGGCCGAACAGATTCACACCGACAAGAAATCAGGAGTCACCCCGCCCAGGCCATATGACTGCTCTGGTGCACGCCAGGGTCGGGGATGACCTGATCGTCCACATCTTGAAGCGGCTGGGCAGGAGTCCGGGACACCTGAATCTGGTCCACGAGCTCAAGGAAGGGGGCGCGGACGTCCTGGCCCTGGACAATTTCAGGGACCCTGATCCACAAGATCCAGTCGGAATCCATGTTGCGAGGATTTTCCAAATGAACACCGCCCATATACGTCCGGGCAACTTGGCCCTTACATAGAGAGTGCTGGTGCTGTACATTCGGCCATAGGTATCAAGTTGCACCCGGTCTCTGTTCCTTGTTTTGGGTGGATACGCCGGTGCCAGTTTCCGGCTCGGGTCTTAGGTGTTAGATGGGGAAGACATGTCAGTTTCGATTAGTACACCGGCCAACAAAGGATCAAGGAACCGAAAGGTCAAGGCGATTTTGGCCGGTGGTCTCGTTCTAGGTGTGGGTGCGGCCATCACCCTGGCCGCCTGGAACGATTCGGAGTTCGTGACGGGCATCTTCACTGCTGGCCACTTCAATGTCCAGGGCAGCGCCAACGGTACGGACTTTGCCGACCATGCCTCCGGGTCTCCCGCCACCTTGAGCTTTTCAACGGGGTTCGACAAGATCAGCCCGAGCGTGACGGTGGCGGCCCCTTATGTCCTTCACTTGGACCAAGACACCGTCAATGATGCCACGGTCTCGGTTGCCTCGGCGGTCTCCTCCGGTACGGCCGCGAGCCAACTCACGTATGGAATTGTTGCAGTTGCCTCCGTCGCGGGCTGCACGCCGTCGGCCGTGGGCACGTCAACGATCGTCCCGGCGGGAACGGCGCTGAATTCAGTTGCCGGCGCGTCGACTTTCTCGCTGACGAAGCCCGGTACGCCAGGCACGGTTCCGGGCAGCGACATATTCCTCTGCCTGCAGGTCACCTCTACTGCGGCACTGGTTCAGGGGACCTCGGCCGTGGGTACGTGGGAGTTCCGCGCAGTCTCGCTGGCGTAGCCGTAGTGGCCAAGCATGCTGCACGTCTCAGGCGCCGTCGCTTCACCCGCGGGCGGGCGGTCCTCGCAGGAGCCCTCGTCCTTGGACTGGGTGCGACGATGACTGTCGCCGCCTGGACTAACTCGGAGAACGTGACGGGTTCCTTCGCCGCGAGCACGTTCACCACGGAATCGAGCACCATCTCTGGGGTGTGGGCAAGCAACACAACATCGCCCGGCGCCGGACTCGCGTTTAACGCCGTGGCGATGTCGCCGTCCGTATCCCTCTACGCCTGGGCCAATGTTCGCACCACGGCCGCCTCCACAGTGGGTGGAACAATCACCCTTGCAAGTGTGTCAACGTCCGGCCCGCTGGTTCCAGTGCTGGAATACCGAGCTGTGCGTACTCCAGCGGTCGGAACCGGATGTGACGGGAATGCCTTTACCGGCACACCAACCTTCATCGCAGGATCTGTCTCAACCTATCTGGCGGTCACCACCGTTCCTGCATCACCGGTCACCTCTGCCATCACCGCCCCGAGCGGCGAAATCAGGTACTGCTTCGAAGTCAGGGTGCAGCCCGGGGCAGCCAACTCCTACCAAGGGCAGACGGGCGCCGTGCACTGGCTCTTCTCCGGAATATCCACCTAGGAGCCACCAATGGAGGCAGAGTCAATCAAGGGTGGCGGTTACAGCAAGCGTGCGGCCGATGCGCTACTGACCGTGGCCGCAATTGGCGGGCTGGCCTGCGTCATCCTCGTCCTCATGGCGCTCTTTCTTCACATCACGCTCATCATGTTCAAAACCGGTTCCATGAGTCCCACAATTCCCGCCGGGTCACTGGCAATCGTTCGACAGATACCCGCTTCCGAAATCAAGGTCGGTGACGTCGTCACGGTCGACAGGCCCCAGACCCTACCGATAACTCACCGGGTCGTCTCCATCGCACCGGCCCCCGGTAACGACATAAGCATCACGCTGCGCGGGGACGCAAACCCTGCAGATGACCCACAACCCTATGTCGTGGGCAGCGTACGGATCGTCCTCTTCTCCATCCCGCAACTCGCCTACGCTGTGAGAGCTGTTTCGAACCCGATCGTCCTTGGCGGGACGAGCATAGGTGCCGCAGGGCTTGTCACGTGGACGTTTTGGCCCGGCAAGGAACCGGCTCCACGGCGAAGAAAAGGGACAGCACGGCATCTGGCAAGGGGTGGGCCTCTTGCCGTGGCCGTATTCCTGACCGGCGCCAATGTCTTCCTCATGCCGACTCCCGTGCAAGCCGCTACAACCGAAGAAACGATCAGAGGCCCGGTGCTGACGCTCACCTCGATCATGGACCAGCCCGTCATGGACCGGATGGCACCAGGAACAACCGTTCCCTGGCAGATCGGCGTCTCTTCCCACACCAACGACCCCGGAACCATTCGGATCACTCTGACCTCGCAGGGGCCTCTCTCCTCCGACTCGAACGGGCTTGAACTAACTGTTCGCATGTGCGACGTTCGTTGGGTAGTCGAATCCTGCCCGACCGGCGGAGTCCTACTCCGCCCGGCCGCAGGAACCAACTCCGTCGCCGATGATCTGGCGTCCATACCCACCAACCAGCAACGTTGGATTCTTGTTGACGCCAGTCTGCCTGCCAACCGCGCAGTGCCACCCTCCGGCACGGCAACGCTTACTCTGACCGCAACCGGAGCCGGCGATGAACTATCTGCCGGCGGCAGTGTCGGCCCGCTGCCCACTACCGGTACTGGCCTGCTCCGGCCCTCGCTGACAGCGGTTGCCGCCGTGACCGCAGGGCTTCTAATGGCATCCTTGGCCAGGTGGGGACGGACCAAACGGTCTCGAAGAGGCCAGCGCCCACGATGAAGTGCAACTACCTAGTCATCATCGCCGTGGCATTGGCAGGAGTTGCCGGAGTGCTGCATCCCCAGCAAACCCTCGCCTCCTGGTCGACACCTCAGTATGTCTCTGGCTCTCTGACAGCAGGCACTGTCGCAACACCGACCGCCCTCCAATGCTCAGGCGGACTACTCACCAACCTCACCTTCACCTGGACCGCCCCTGTGGGCGGCCTGCCGCGCAGCGGCTACACCTGGACCGTGATACCGAATGTTCTGGGCCCTTCCGGCTCAGGATCAGCACCGTCGTCAGCAACCTCTGTCACGGTGCCGTCCAACATCCTCTCCATTGGAACGGGAACCTTTTCAATTACAGCAACCGGTCCAGGCGGATGGAGCTCAACACCGGTCACTGGAACCATCACCGTGATCGGCGCCCTAGGTATTCCAGCAAGCACCAGCTGTACCGTGCCCTAACCAGGGCATCCGTGCCGCCGAAAGCGCTCTCCGCATCGCGTGCTCGGCGCCAGCAGGAAGCCACCAGAATCGCACCACGAAACACCTGCCACAGGTGCAACCCAGTACTCCTGAAAGTGCCTTAAGGGGCAATCTAGGGGCTTGGGACGTGTGTATTGGTACAGTCCCCAATCTGCACATGAGAGAGGCTACCAAGGCCGTAGACGGGACGGCAAGGTAAATGCTTGATCTTGCAATCGGTCGAACCCAAAAACACCGTTACATGGCGGCGGGTATTGCCTCTAGTTCGTCGGCTGAAGCACCAGGTAGCGCAAACCCGACACCATTTTTGATCTGTTCCCATCCAACGGCGGTATCCCCTAGCTCGATTGCCTTGACGTTGTAGCCGGCTTGGTAAGCCTTGATTACCGCCTTCATTTCCTCGACGCTGTGGTTTCGATAAGCGTCAAGAACTAGGCGGCCAATGTCGTCGCCGGGGTGGTGGGCGTCGCTTCCGGGCTCAAATGCATACCCACAACCATGCGCGTTATTTACTGCATACTGTCCAATTTTTTCTGCTTGGACGATGAAGTTGACAATAGCACTCATGGTGTCCCTTTCCTTGAAACTTGATTACTTCGCTTGCAATGGAAGCAATGCGCATCTGGACCTTCGGAAACACCTCGGCGGCAAGGCCCGCACTTGAACGGCGCATGACAGTGTCGGCGTTGGCAATGATGAAGGCCTGAAACCCTGGCCGACCATTTTCAAGCGCCCGCGCCACAGCCTGCGCACCATCCCGGCCGTCAATGTACCCCCACAGGTTCCATTTGCGCGATCTGGCATCCCTGTCAAAGGACGGGAAGGCGGCGTAGTCGTCCACATCCATGACATTGGAGAAGCGAAGCGCAATAATGCTCAACTCCGGATCCCAGCGCGTCAACTCCCGGGCCATCTGTTCCTCCAGATGCTTCACCAACGAATAGGTGCTTTCCGGCCGGGCAGGATATTCCTCATCGACAGGTAGATAGGGAGGATCGACGTCGAACGGCAGTCCCAGCACGGTCTCACTGAGGCATACACGAGCCTTTTTATGCCCGCCCGCCGGGCCGCCTGGAAGACGTTGTAGGTGGAAAGCATGTTGTTCTCGAAGGTGGCAGCATCCGGGAGGATGCCGGGCGCTGGAATGGCACCCAAGTGCACCACGGCATCGAATCCGCTGTGCCTGTCGTCCAGACCGAGGAACACATCCACGACCTGGCCATAGTTGCGGAGGTCAACGATGACCAGTTCCGGGCTCCGCTCCCCTGCCCTGTCCACGTTCAGCACCTGGTGCCCGTCCCGGGTCAACCTGTGCACGACATACTGCCCCAGCTTTCCACTGCCACCTGTCACTGCAATTCGCGTCGGCACTCCTTGGTCTGAGTCATGGGGCCCTGCCCTGTACTCTGAGGAAGCTGCCGTCGTACAGGCTATGCAAACTACGCTATCTACTTCCAGCAGCCATGTCAGCAGCTGTGCCACACCCGGCCCGCCCTAGGAAGAAGAGACCCACCTTCCGTGTTGCCAGGAGCGGGCCGGGACAGATCACCACGATCGTGGCTCTATGGCTGTGCGGGAAGCTGAAGTTCTGGCAGATACACTTTTCCACCCGACGCCAGAAACTCCTGACTCTTTTCACGCATACCGCTGTACATCCCGGCGATGGCTGCCTGCGACTCGGCCGAGCCGAACTCGTCCCTGATGTCCTGACTGATACGCATGGAACAGAACTTCGGTCCGCACATTGAACAGAAGTGGGCGGTCTTGGCCGGTTCGGCGGGCAGGGTCTCGTCGTGGAAGGCCTCGGCCGTGACAGGGTCCAGCGACAATGCGAACTGGTCGCGCCAGCGGAACTCGAAACGGGCCTTGGACAAGGCGTCGTCGCGTTCCCTCGCGCCGGGATGCCCCTTGGCCAGGTCGGCAGCATGCGCCGCGATCTTGTAGGTGATCACCCCAGTCTTCACATCGTCCTTGTTCGGCAGGCCCAGGTGTTCCTTCGGGGTCACGTAGCACAGCATGGCCGTGCCGTAGCGGGCTATTTCCGTCGCCCCGATAGCCGAAGTGATGTGGTCGTAGCCAGGTGCTATGTCGGTGACGAGCGGCCCTAGCGTGTAGAACGGGGCACCCTTGCACAGCTCCTGCTGGCGCTCAACGTTTTCCCGGACCAGATGGAACGGGATGTGACCTGGACCCTCAACCATGACCTGCACGTCATATTCCCAGGCCCGTTGCGTCAATTCGGCCAAGGTGTCCAGTTCGGCAAATTGGGCGGCATCATTGGCGTCGGCGATCGACCCCGGACGCAGCCCGTCCCCCAGCGAGAACGCCACGTCATATTGGGCGAAGATTTCGCACAGCTCCTCAAAGTGCGTGTACAAGAAATTCTCCTGGTGGTGGGCAAGGCACCAACCAGCCATGATGGCCCCGCCACGGGAAACAATGCCCGTCACACGATTGGCCGACAGCGGGACGTAACGGAGCAGGACACCTGCATGGATGGTCATATAGTCCACGCCCTGCTCGCATTGTTCAATCACCGTGTCCCTGAAGATCTCCCACGTCAGATCGTTGGCTTCACCGTTAACCTTTTCCAGCGCCTGGTAGATCGGCACCGTGCCGATAGGAACCGGGGCGTTGCGAATCAGCCACTCCCTGGTGGTGTGGATGTCATCGCCGGTCGAGAGGTCCATGACCGTGTCGGCACCCCACTGGGTTGCCCACTGCAACTTATCGACTTCCTCGGCGATTGAACTGGTGACAGCCGAATTGCCGATGTTGGCGTTGATCTTCACCAGGAAGGCCCGGCCAATGATCATCGGCTCAGACTCCGGGTGGTTGATGTTGTTGGGGATGATGGCCCGGCCGGCCGCCACCTCGCTGCGCACCAAATCGACGTCGCAGTTCTCACGGATCGCCACAAAGCGCATTTCCGGGGTGGTGATGCCGCGCCGGGCATAATGCATTTGTGTGACGCGCTGGCCCGTCAGCGCGCGGCGCGGCTCGGGAACCGATCCCCTCCACTCTGCTGAGGCAGCACCCCGGCGTACCGCCGACTTGCCGTCATCAAGTAAATTCCTGGTGCGTCCCCGGTAGATTTCCGTGTCCTTGCGGGCACTGATCCACTCACTGCGAAACGGTTGCAGGCCAACGACCGGATCGCTGCCCGGTCCGGCGGTGCGGTACACACGAAACGGTGCGTTAACTTCACCGTTGGGGGACGGCTCGAGCGCGATTTCCGTCTGCGGCACACGAATCCCTGAACCGGGGTCCACCTGGAATGCTAGTGAATGTGATTTCAGGGATTGCGTGACATTTTGGGCAGGGATCAAGGTTGCTTCTTGGGAGGTCAAAGACTGCTCACTTCCTTCGCCGGCATTACCCGGACAGGTTCAACGGTCGCAGACTGCTTCAGCCCGATCTCAGCCCCTGCAAGGGCACCCGTGTGGTCGTAAGAGACGCTACCACGCAGCGTGGGGTGCCGTGTGCACCGTGGCCTCAGCCGCGGGTCGGCTCCAGGACGCCAATCAACTGGCAGAAGTGCCGGCGCCCTACGAAAACGCCACCGATCCCTGCGGCACAAGCACCTGCACAGCCCCCGGCACCAGCTCCACCACGGCGGGAAGTGCGGCCACCCTCTCGCCGTCGGCATACATGTTCAGCGGCTTGTTGGCACTGATGCTGACGCTGCTGCCACGGGTGAACGTGATGTTCGGCTGGCCAAGATGCCTGCCGCGGTAGGATCGCAGAAAGGTCAAGGCCACGCCAAGAATCGTTGTCTGGCCTTGGGAGACCACATCCAGCAGTCCGTCGTCGGCCTTAGCTTCCGGGCAGATGCACAGCCCTCCCCCATACTGGCCAACATTTCCAACGGCCACGAACCATCCCGGGAAGGTGGTCTCCACACCGTTGACGGAAACCGTGAACGTCACGTTCTTCCAGGCCAGGAAGGCCTTGAGCCCGCCGTACAGGTAGACGAACGGACCAAGGGGCAGCCGGGCGCTATTGCCGTATTCGTTGGCGAGCCCGTCGAAGCCCACATTGGCAACACCGAAGTAGGGGCGGCCGTTGACCAGCCCCAGATCCACCTCCCGGACCACCAGCGCACCAAGGGCCCGGACCGCCTTAACCGGGTCAAGGTTCAGCCCCAGCCTGCGCACCGTGTCATTGCCCCGGCCGCCAGCCAGGGGCAGGACAATTGCCCCCGACTTCCAAGCCCCGGCCGCCGCAGCCCCGAGGAAGCCGTCGCCACCTAGGACCACCACCAGGCTTCCAGCGGCGGCGGCACCGGCCTGCGCAGTGGCGTCCTCCAGGCACTCGGTGATGCACACCGAGGGCACGAATCCGGCCGCGCGCAGGGCGTGGGCAGTCCGCGGCCACAGTCGGCCAGCCCTGCCTCCGCCCGACGCCGGATTGACCAGAAGCAGCACGCCGCCTCCCGGGACGGCGCTCATGGGCTCTCCCCAAAAGCCGGAGAGTCTGCCAGTGCCAGGATCAGCTCGGCCCGCCCGCGGGCCCGCGCCGCGTCTTCAGGGACAAAGGCCAGGCGGGTGCGCCGCTCCAGCAGGTCTTCCACCGTGGTGGCCCCCTCGGCGCGCACCGCGAATAGCAACTCGGCACCTGTGATCTCAGACCCCTCGAACAACGGGTCTGACAGGATCGGATCGCGCCGTTGGAGGGCCTGCACAGCCGTGGCTTCCGTGCCGTATTTCTGCACGAGCCGGGCGGGAGCGTCAACGGCGCCGAGCGCCTTGACGGTAGCGGCGCCCACCAGCGGCAGGGTCTTGGTGCGGCATGGCTGGTCGGCTCCGAGCCGGGCGGTCACGGCATCCACAGCGTCCTGGGCCATCCGCCGGTAGGTGGTCATTTTGCCGCCCACCACCGTGATCGGCGCGCCGGGAATATCCCGGATCAGGTGCCGGCGTGAAATGTCGGCAGTTCCGTCGGGGCCCTCTCCCCGCCGGGCCTGCACCAGGGGCCGCAGCCCCGCGAAGGAGCCCACCACGTCCTTGCGGGTCAGCGGCACCGCAAGGGTGGTGTTGACAATGTCCAGGAGGAAGTCGACGTCGTGCTCGGGAACCGGCGGATGGTGGCCGTCGGCGCTGTGGTCCGCCTGGTCTGTCAGACCGATGTACACCACGCCGGCGGGCTGCGGCAGCACGAACACGTAGCGGCCAAAATGCCCCGGCACGGCCACTGTGTGCGCGGCATGCGGGTTGCCCAGCCGGTCCGCGCGCACCACCAGGTGGGTGCCCCGGCTGGGGGTTACCCTCAGTTGCGGCTCGAAGTCGGCGGCCCACACGCCGGTGGCGTTCACCACCACCCGCGCGGCAATTTTCACCGGCTCCCCCGTCCGGGTGTCGACGGCGTCCACGGTCGTTGCCGTCACGTCACTTGCCTTCACATCACGCATCACGTGCGCCCCGAGCCCGGCCGCGGTACGGACCGCGCCGAGCACCAGGCGTGCATCATCGACCGCTTGCCCGTCCCAGTAAAGGTACCCTCGCCGCAGCGTCGTCTGCTCGAGGGCGGGCACCAAGGCTCCCACCGCCCGGCTCGAGAGGAGTTGGGGCCGCGGCAACGTCTTGCCACCCAGACCGGACAGCCTGCGCAGCACGTCATAGATGACCACACCCGCCCCGGCCGCCAAACCCTCCCAGGCAGGGGCGGTGCGGGCATCTGGAATCACAAACCCCAGTGGCCGGACCAGGTGCGGGGCGATTTTACTCATCAGCCAGCGGCGTTCCACGGCCGATTCCCAAGCCACCGCGAAATCCATCTTGGCCAGGTAGCGCAGCCCGCCATGGATGAGCTTGGAACTGTAGCCGCTGGTGCCGGAACCAAAGTCGCTGCTCTCGATCAATGCAACACTCAGGCCGCGACTCACGGCGTCCAGGGCCACCCCGGCACCGGTGATGCCGCCACCCACCACGGCAACGTCCACCGTGTGGGCTGCCACATGGTCCAGCGAATGCCGGCGGCTTGCATCGTTGATCCAGCTGGGGTTTTCCGTCATCAAGCTTGTGTCCCTTCAGATCCGGCGTTCGACGGCGTGAGGTAGCGTTCCAGCATCTTCTTCAGTTCCGCCAGGGAGTCCTCGAAGGTGTCCGTCTTCAACAGGACCCGGGAAGACAGCGCAACGCCTTGGAGTGCCAGCAAAAGCATGGTGGCTGTGCCCGCGGACGCTGCGATGCTGCCATCGGCAATGCCCTCCTCGAGCAGTGCGCGCAGCTGGTCCAGGACCAGCTGCTGGCTGGCACCGAACCGGTCCGTCACATAGGGAATCAGGAATTCCGGGTCACGCTCGGCGATGGAGGCGAGCATTTCCGAGGTTGCAAACACCCGGACGCTTTCCACGGCGAAGTGCACCAGCTGCTCCCTTCCGGTGCCGGCTGGTGTCCCGGTCCGCACGGTGCCGGCGTACTGGCGGAACTCATGGGTGAGGGATGCCAGCACCGCGTTCTCCACCGAGCCCATCCGGCGGTAGAACGTCATGCGGGAGATGCCGGCACGTTCGGCAATGTCGTTGGCTGTGGTGCGCCGCACGCCGTGGAGCACCACGGTGTCCCTGATGGCGGAGAGGAGCTTCTCATCCACCGGCAAACTGGTACGTTGAGACTTCATGTGTCACACTGTATCCCATGGTGACGAATCTCACAGCAGAAATTTCCTCCTCGGTCTGGTACGGCTGGGGAGACCCGGCACATGCCCGCCCGCTGGGAGCCGGCGCGTTGAGCTTCTTGCACAGCACGCTCAAGCTCGTCAGCGTCGAGGCCGCGCACAGCCCCGTTGACCTGGCCGATGTCCGGGTGGGGCCCGTGGCGCTTGGGGACGGCGTCCTAGCCGAGCTCCGCGCCATCACCGGGGCCGACCATGTCTCCACGGACGCGGCGGACCGCATCCTCCATGCCGGCGGAAAAAGCACGCCGGACCTGCTGCGCCGCCGCGGCGGGGACGCCCTGGACGCCCCCGACGCCGTCGTCTTCCCCGGCAGCATCGAAGAAGTGCGCTCCATTCTGGCCCTGTGCGGGCGGCGACAGCTGGCCGTGGTCGCCTTTGGCGGCGGCACGTCGGTGGTGGGCGGGGTGGAACCGCTGCGCGGAAAATTCGACGGTGTCATCACCATCGACATGAGGCGAATGAACCGGCTCCTCCACGTTGACCCGCTGTCCCGGACGGCAACCTTCGAGGCTGGCGTCAGGGGGCCCGCCATCGAAGCGGCGCTCGCCCCGCACGGCTTCACGCTGGGGCATTTTCCGCAAAGCCACCAGGAGGCGACGCTCGGGGGCTATGTGGCCACCCGCTCCGCCGGTCAGGCATCCACGGGCTACGGGCGCTCGGACGATCTGGTCAAGTCGGTCCACCTCGAGACACCTCGGGGCCCGTTCGACGTCGGCTCGCTGGCGCCCGGAACGGCTGCCGGACCCAAGCTGCTCGACGTCATCGTGGGCAGCGAAGGCACTCTGGGCGTCATCACCACGGCCACCGTGAAGGTGTGCCCCATGCCGGCAGAGAAGGTGTATGGCGCATGGTCCTTCCCCTCCTTTGCGGCCGGGGCCAGCGCCATGCGACGCTTGCGCCACGACGGCTTGGGCGGGGACATGCCGCACGTGTGCCGCCTCAGCGACACTGATGAAACGGCGTCGACCTTCAAGCTGGGCGGGTGGAAGACCGGCATGCTCTCGCGCTACCTCAGCGTCCGTGGCCAGCAAACTCCGGCGCTGGCGCTCTTTGTCTGGGAAGGCGACGGGCGCCAGGCCCGCGCCCGCAAACGCCGCAGCGCACGGATCCTGCGGCGGGCCGGGGGCGTCCCGCTGGGGCCGCTCCCAGGGAAGTCCTGGGAGCACGGCAGGTTCAGCGGTCCGTACCTGCGCGATGAGCTGCTGACCCGCGGCGTCTACGTGGAGACTCTTGAAACGGCCACCACCTGGGGCCGGGTTGATCAGACGTACCGCGATGTCCGCCAGGCCATCCTTGACGCACTGGAAGCCCGCGGTGCGGCGGCCTACGTCCAGACACACATTTCCCATGTGTACTCCGACGGCGTCTCGCTGTACTTCACGTTCCTGGCCGGCCTTGAGGCGGACGGGCTGGCACAAAATGCCCGGGTCAAGGAAGCGGCCTCAACCGCCATCGTCGCCGCGGGCGCCACCATCACCCACCACCACGCCGTCGGCACTGACCACGCACCCTACATGGGCGCGGAAATCGGGGAGCTGGGTATCAAGATCCTGGCCGGCATCAAGGACACCCTGGACCCCGACGGCATCATGAACCCGGGCAAACTCATCCCACAACACCTGGAGACCCAGCAATGAGCAACGCCATCGAATCCCTCGCCGGCTCTACCGTCCTGATCACCGGCGCCGCCATGGGCATGGGCAAAATGTATGCCCAGCTGGCGGTGCGGGACCACGCCGCGCATGTGGTGCTCTGGGACATCAATGGCCAACTGTTGGAAGAAGCGGCTGCCGAGCTGACGGGCGGGGGCGCGGTGATCCACAGCTATGTGGTGGATGTCAGCAAGCTCGAGGACATCGAGGTGGCCGCGGAAAAGGTGCGCAACGAGGTCGGCACACCGGACATCCTGATCAACAACGCCGGCATTGTGCGCGGCAAATACTTTTGGGAACACGAACAACGCGGCGACATTGCCGCCACCATGGCGATCAACACCCTGGCACTGATGCACATCACCCGCGAATTCCTGCCCGCCATGATCGAACGGGGACGGACGGCGAGGATCGTCAACGTCGCCTCGGCGGCGGGGCTGTTGGCGAATCCCCGCATGAGCGTGTATTCATCCTCCAAGTGGGCCGTCATCGGCTGGAGTGATTCCCTGCGGCTGGAGCTGAAACAGGCCGGCCACCGCCACATCAAGGTGACAACGTTCTGCCCCTCCTACATCAAGACCGGCATGTTTGAGGGTGCCCGCGGGCCGTTGCTGACCCCGCTGCTGGAGCCGGCCGCGGTGACGGAGCGGGTCTGGGCTGCCATGAAGGAAGGGACACCGATGCTGATGATGCCGTGGACGGTGAAACTGAGCACCGCGCTGCGCGGCATCTTGCCGGTTGCCGCCTGGGACGTGGTGGCCGGACGCGTGTTCGGCGTCTACAGGTCAATGGACCACTTCACCGGGCGCAAATAGGGGGTTGAGTAGGATTCTTGTCGCCGTTGGCGCTAAGGGCTTTCTGGGTTGGGGTTGGATGTTCGGATGTGGCGGTAGATCGTCATTGTTGTGACATCACAGGTGTCTGCGATTTCTTTCATGGTGAATTGTTTGGCGTCGTACATTCGTTGGGACTTGTTGATGAGTTCCGGCGTCATTTTTGGTTTGCGCCCGCCAGTGCGCCCTCGGGTTCTTGCCGCTGCCAGTCCTGCCTGAGTCCGTTCGCGGATCAGTGCTGCTTCGTATTCGGCCATGAGGGCGAACATCCCGAAAACGAGTTTGCCGTGGGCTGTCGTGGTGTCCACGATGCCATTGGTTAGCGACTGAACGCCGACGCCGCGTTCATCGAGTGTGGTGGCGATGTCGATCAGATCGCGGAGGTTTCGTCCGAGCCGGTCAATCTTCCAGATGACTAGGGTGTCGCCTGAGCGAAGGTCAGCCAGACACAGGTTCCATTGTGGGCGGTCTATCTTTGTGCCGGTTGCTGTGTCGGTGAAAATTTTCAAGCAGTTTTCGCGTGCCAGGGCATCGAGTTGCAACTGCGGGTCCTGATCGGTGGTGCTGACTCTGGCGTATCCAATTTTGTGGCCCATGCCTGGAGCCTATCGCCACTCATAGATTTGGCCTTGTATTGTTAGTTTGAATTTGTGGTGAGTTTTGATAGGAAAATCGACGCTTGCCGTGATCCCGCCGGCGTGTGCGGTTGGGTCTCTCGCAAACGTTCGTTTGTGGTAGAGGCTGATTGTGGAAAAGTGGAAGGTCCGACTTCAAAGGTTCTTCCGGGCGTCGTAGCGGCCGGCATTCGTCAGACTTGATGTGGGTTTCGCGAGGGTAGGCGCGATGATGAAGCGTTCGACGTGTTCTGATAGGGCTGCAGAAGAGGGAATGAGTTCCGCGTTAGGCTGGGCCCATGGATAAAAAAACCATGATGGCTGGTCGTATCGTCAGTGGCTCGGGGTTGGCCGTGCTCTCGGTGTTGCATACAGCCTGGGCTGCGGGTTCGCCGTGGCCGGCTAAGAGCCGAGCAGAACTCGCCGAGGTGGTCGTCGGTCAGAGAGTAGAGATGCCGTCCGCAGCATCCACTGCCGTAGTTGCTGCCGGAGTAACCGGTGTGAGCTTGTTGGCCTCTGGAATCCTTGGCGATGGTCGCATGCAACGCTTTGGCTTGCGCGCAAGTGGTACGGGTATGCTTCTGCGCGCGATCCTGGGCGGTGACATCGCACTTGCGGCTCTGAGGCTGCCTCCCGCAGGTGATAGATTTCGTCGTCTCGACCATCGTTACTACAGGCCCTTTGCCGCAGTGCTTGGCGTTTCGCTCTGGCTTGCCGCAGGTCAAGGGGGCGCTTGTGAATTCGGAGAATAGATAGCGGAAGGGAAGAAAAACCGCGTGTTGTTGCCTGTGGGCTGGGCATGCTGGCCATCCCGTTTCAAAACCCGTCTGAAGCCCCTGGGAGTGATCCATAGATTCAGCCACTGAGTTTTGCGCCAACCGTACAGTCAGAAAATGCCCTAGATTTCAACGATTTCCGATCCATTGCGGAAGGCAGTCTGCCGTGTGCCGAAAACGTCCCATTCCCGCACACTAGCCAAACCTGTCCGGCGTACCCGGCCAGAAGACCAGCGGTACCGCTAAATATTCTCCGAATTCACAAGCGACCCCTAAAGGGGAACGAGCATGGAAGAACCCGCAGGGCAGAGGGTCTGCGGGTTCTTTAATGCGGCGCGACAACGGCAACATCCCCGCAGAACGAGGGAAAGTGCCTCAGGTCTCTTGACCGAGAGATTACTGGCAGGGCCTCACCCTGGGTGAGGTCTATTGACGATGAACTGTGGCGAATTGTGAGTTCTCCAAGTTCAGCCACCTCACCTGGCCAGCAACCTGTAATGATCTCTCTTGGCCACCTGCTGCAGGATAGGTCACTTGAGGCTCTGCTGTCGGGTCTCTGAATGGTCGGAGTGTTCTGGGCGTGTTGGTGGTTGAGAAGCTGTATCGGCCAAGTTCGTTCAGGTGCGCGTGTCCCAGAGGTGAGAGCCGGGCGATGTCTTCATCACGAATCTCTCTCCCCTGAGCTCGGAGATAGCCGCATCGAGGTAACGGGTGTTCCAGAGAGTGATCGCGTTTACAACAAGGCCGAGGGCCCCGAGCTGGTTTTCTTGGCCTTCGCGGTATTTTTGGTAGATCTGGCCACGTCGTCCATGGAAGACCTTTCGGGCCAGCCGATGTCTGGATTCTTGAACAGTGGTTTGTGCATTGACGCCGCGTCGGTGGGTGTCGTCCACAGGATCGATCATGGCCAACGAGTGTAGAGTTTCTGCGGACCGGCCATACTGCGTGACGGCCTGACCCAAAGGTGTCGGCCTTCCATCGCGCCCAAGCATTTTGAGTACGTCAAAGGCCCGAACCTGATGGGTAACAAGTGAACCAACAACGAGCAGCATGTCCGGCCAATGGGTTTCGATCTTGCTCAAATTTACTTTGTTCCGGGCAATGGCGTTAAGGGGCCCGTCGTCCGAGGCCGGATCTGCTGGCCAGTGAGCCCTCCAATACCTTGTGTCCCCGATATCAGCGATACGGGGTGAGAATCGGTAGCCGAGCATGCTGAACAGGCCAAAGACCATATCGGAGTACGATGCTTCGTCTGTGGCAACGATTTCTGGTTTAGGTCCGCCGTCAAGATTGAGCAGCACATCGAGGATGTGGAGGCTGTCCCGTGGGGTCCCGGTGACGATTTGTGCCCTGATCCCGGCTACTTGGTCATTGACCGCATTCAGCCAGGTGATGCCGCGTTTGTAACCGAAGCACTTCGGCGATGGGCCAGCGTTCAACGTCCTCACCGGCACCACGAAACGAAGCCCATCAACAGAGGCCAACAGCCCACCAGCCCATTGCTGGGCGATTGGCACTTTGCCCTGCGCCTCGATGAGAGCAGCATTCGCGGCAGCGTGCGTTTCAGCCCTGACATAGTTTTGATCGACGTGAGAAAGCCTGCCACGTGTCAAAGCTTCCTGCGCCGGATCAATGACCGGGACAAGGCCAACGTTGCATCCCTCAGCAACCAAGAGGGCTGCCAGCGACGTGGCCACGTCACGCAGCCGTGTCCCCGCGCCTGAAACATGGACGTAAGCATCGAGAAAGCCCGTCCAGGCATGGACTTCCAACAACAGATCCGGCAAATCAATATGAGGGAGCATCCCCGCCGTAACGGACCGTAGATCATCCAGGCTTGCAGGGATGTCAGCGGCATCGAGTCGATCCACGGAAAGTCGCATCCTTCCCTCAGCGCCAGGAACAATTCTGATCGATGAATCCGGGCCAGCTTCTTCCAACCTATCGGCTGTCTGACGCCACGCGGCGTCGAGCACAGCAACGAGGCCACGAAGGTGGATTCTTACCGGAGTGTCCAAGCCTAGGCTGCCGAGAATCCTCGGTTTAGCTTCTTCCCACGCAGCCCCTTCAAGCAATCTTGCCCGTGGGTCACCCCAACGATGAGAGCAGGTGGCAAAAATATCCCGCACCCGCAAGGCTTTATAGAGCTGCTCGAGCACGCACAGTACGTAAGCATCACGATCCACCGTCCCCGCCGGCAGGTTCGGATTGGTGTAGATAGCCCTGCGCCAGACTGGCGGAACAAGGGACTCATCTACCTCATCGGGAAGCACCGGCTTGATGCGGGTTCTACGCCCGGCCAGTTCGGGCAACACCTTGACCGCAGCCAAGATGGATTCACCGGCAGGGGAGGCGGCAAGAGACCCCGTTCCGGCCAGCAAAGCCAAGATAGGTCGTACCGTACGGTACTTTTCGGCCAAGGCGACCCGCATCGGTGTCTCAACGCTCCCATTATCGTCCGGAACCAGCTCAGTCACAGTCGTCACGGCCTCGAGGATCTTCTCCCTCGAAGCAAACCTGCCCAACGATCCCCACACGGCAGTCACATCCAGCTCGACTCCTCCCGAGGCGGCCTTGTCGAGGGCAGTAAGTAGCTCCTGGTTGACGAGAGCCAGGAGCCGGGAAGCCCGTTCTAAACGGGGCAATGTCGCCATCCGGCTGTTGTTTGATGCTGAACGTGCCGGGTTGATCAATTTGGTGGACATCAAGAGCGCGAAAAGATCAAGTACATCATCCATGGCGAGAGCGTCCGGGTGACGCGCCAACGCCAGAAGCGTCCCTGTCTGCCGAGGTTCAGCCAACCCCTGCAATGTGGCGGACTTACTCGCCATCCCATATCGCCCCAAGGCAGAAATACGGCTCGGAGGAATCATAGAACAATCAGCCTCCCGCACGCGCAAGGCTTCCAACGACCATGCTCTGTCCAGTGCAGAAACCCGAGCCGGACCGGACACACGTGTCGGTGATTGTTTCCAAAGCTCCAATTCCGAAAAACGACTTCCAGCCTGCACCTTCAGTGATCGACGCAAACGCCCCGGAAGTATCGGATCAACGCCCTCAGCTGCTGCGGCAAGAAGTCGGTAAACCCTCTCAGCGGTTTCAGCCCGAACTTTCATCATTTGACGCCCCAACGCCCCGATACCAGGAAGCAACACTCGATGACGGCGCAACCACCCCACCGTGTGGTCAAACATCGCCGCCGGCCCTCCGTATGAACCCAAGCCCGATCCTGCAAAAACTTGCTGAACTCTCCCGCTGCCACGTCATCCTCAAGCGAACGGAACCCGTAAACTTTCTGAATTTCCCACGAGTGCTCGTATGCCGTCTTTTGCCGCCTCATGCCTTCAAGCAAGACGGATCACCGACACCGATCTGATCAGCTACTTACTCGACCACAGGCCACGGAACATCCAACGGGTTCTCCAAAAAGACCCCGAGGAAGTAGTGCCCCGTAGAGTGGTGTAACACCCGGGCGGTGACCGGTAGCCCTGAAAAGGGGGCGGTCACCGTGGGTCCTTCGAGGAAAATTCTCACATCCCACTCGAAAGGAC